>JAFZEB010000171.1 GCA_017560855.1 Ruminiclostridium sp. | reverse complement strand
GGGGCACCCCTACGCCCGGCGAACCTCTCTCACCCGTGCCGATCTGAAGGGGGAAAAGCTCTTTTTCATGTCCCCCTCCAGCGACGGGGACTCCCTGGGAGATGCCCACTACATCCAGCTCTATCAGGCCGCAGGCTATCAGCCGAACATCATTCTGCGGTCCAGCGACATGGAGAGCGTCACCATGATGGTAGAGGCCGAGATGGGGATTTCCATCCTCCCTGCCTACTGTGCCAACAAACGGCAGGAGGGGGATAACCTGGTTTTCGTCCCTCTGGTGGGGGAAGGCGAGGTGGAAGAGATCATCGCCGTCTGGCGGAAGGAGGACGAAAACCCCGCCCTGGACCAATTCCTCTGCCATATGTTCCCCAATCGTACGGAATGAGAAAACGCACAGCCTTCGGCTGTGCGTTTTTCGTCAGGGATTTCGTTTGGTGAGATACATCTGCAGGAAAAAGCCGATGAGGATGAGGGCCAGGCCGATGACCGAAGTAAAGTACATAGGCTCCCCCAGGAAAACACAGGAGAGGATCATGGCAATGGCCGGGGTGCCATAGGCAAAATTGGAGATCGCAGCAGCACTGCTGTCCTGAAGGGCCAGGGCCCACAGCAGGTAACCAATGGCATTGATAAAGACACCCAGCCACAAAAAGCCCAGGACCTGTCCCCCGGTGACCTGGGGCAGACCACCGGCCCACAGAGCGCAAACCAGAGAACAGATGGCGCTGAGAGTGTGGTACCAGAACATATGGATGAGCTGGTTGCCCCCCTGCTTCTTGTTCAGGTTGCAGAAGAGGCCGTACAGAGCGGCAGCAGCTATGCAGTACAGATACCCCTTCATCTGTCCGCCCCCAAAGGTCTGGCCCGGGTGGAGCATCACCACGATGACACCGGCAAAGGACAGCAGGAGGGCGGCAAACTTGGCCCCGGAAAACTTCTCCTTTAATATGATGCAGGCAAAGCAAACCGTAAGGATAGGCCAGAGGTAATTGACGATACAGGCAATCTGGGCATCCAGGAAGTTGACCCCCTGGTAGTAAAAGGCCGAGTAGAGGAAGTAGCCGGTGAAGCCCAGCAGACACATATACCCAAACTCTTTGGGAGTGTAGGCCGTCAACTCCTTGATCTGTCCCCGTTTCAGAATGATCGTCAGAAGAGACAGGGAGGCAAAGACCGAGGCAAAGAAGAGGACCTCCATATTGGTCAGGTCGTTCAGCAGGACCTTGCAGACCGGAGCAGAGGTACCCCAGAAGAAGACGGTCACCGCCGCCATGAGATATGCTTTTTTCACAGGAACACCTCACATTTTCCATTTATTGAAACGTGAGCTTTATTATACTCCCCTTCTTCCCCAAAGAAAAGACAAAAAACGCAAAATTCCCCCAAGAAATGCTTGCAAAGAAAGGGAAGTATCTCTATAATAAAAATGTTCGCCTTTGGGACGAACACGGACCGTGGCTTCCAATGTACCACGGCCCATTTTATATATTTGGAGGAAAGATAGAGATGTCTCACAACGCAACTGCTATGGCCAATCCCGGCCCTCTGGGCCTGCTGGGCTTCGGCATGACCACCGTCCTGCTGAACCTGCATAACGCCGGCCTGATCCCCCTGTCCATCATGATCGTCGCCATGGGTATCGCACTGGGCGGCCTGGCACAGATCATCGCCGGTATCCGCGAGCTCTGCCAGGGCAACACCTTCGGCGGCACCGCATTCACCGCTTACGGCCTGTTCTGGTGGTCCCTGGTCATCATCTGGGCCAACCCCTTCGAGGGCATCGAATCCGCTGACCACGTGGCTATGGGCTGGTACCTGCTGCTGTGGGGCGTGTTCACCCTGTTCATGTTCATCGGAACCCTGAAGCACAACAAGGCAACCCAGGTGGTCTTCGGCTCCCTGACCATCCTGTTCTTCCTGCTGGCTGCCGGCGACTTCACCGGCAACCACATGATCACCACCATCGCCGGTGTGGAAGGTATCTTCTGCGGCCTGTCCGCCATCTACGCATCCATGGGCCAGCTCCTGAATGCTGAGTACGGCAAGACCGTCATGCCCCTGGGCGAGTAATCTCTGTGCGAAACCCTGTCAGATATGAATATCTGACAGGGTTTTCTGTTTCTCGAAAAAGTTTTTATTTTTTTGCAAAAAAAGACTTGCCAAACCAAGAAAGCTGTGCTATTATATCAAAGCTGACTGATGCAGCGAACTGAATATCCGGGTGTGGCGAAGTTTGGTATCGCGCTTGAATGGGGTTCAAGAGGCCTTGAGTTCGAATCTCAACACTCGGACCAGAGGAGTACTACTTAGGTGGTACTCCTCTTTTTTCATTGTTCGGATAATGTTGGCGAACTCAAGGCCTCTTGAGGCGGCGTAGGCCGCCGTTAAACCTAGGGCCGATGGGAATCGGCGCTTGCGCCCGATTCCCTTGCGTTCGAATCTCAACACTCGGACCAGAGGAGCACTGCTTAGGTAGTGCTCCTCTTTTTTACTCTTTTGCATTCGTTTTTGTAGTCTATTTTATATTCAAATTATAAATATAGTTATATCATCGCTCTGAGCCTACAATATTCATAGAATCAAAAGAAGGGCGGTGAATCCAATGGCTCAGTTTATACCCAGAAGGCCGGATGAAAAAGATGTGATTTCTGTCCGAATCTCTTCAGAAACCCTGAAGCAAGTAGACAAGCACGCTTCCTCCATTTCCATCAGCAGAAACGAACTCATCAATCAGATGATCCTTTTTGCATTGGATAACATGGTACAGGAGGAGGCTGTCAATGGATAAGCGCAGCAAACCCTTGATCCTGATCCTGGTTCTTATCGCTTTTATTTCGGCCTTGATTGCCTTCTGGGCGGTCTTCCTGCGGGACCCCGCCCCGGTCCTCCCCCCGGACGAGCTCCCCTCCCTGGAGACCAACGCCATCCCCACGGAGGAGGAGGAAAAGATGGACCAGCCGGAGGGCGGCGGGTCGGTGAACATCACCTACTCTGACCAGGTCACCATTTCCCTAGCCGACCAGACGGTGGGCCTCTACTTCTCCAACCCCTCCCGCTCCAATCAAAGCATGGTGCTGGAGGTCATCATCCAGGGTGTCACCGTGGCCCAGTCCGGCGCTCTGCCGCCGGGATACCTGGTGGAGACTCTTCCCCTGCTGGGTACAGCAAAACTTTCTGCAGGAACCTATGAAGGAAAGTTCCATGTACTCTTCTATGACAACGCCGGCGGCAAGGCCATTCTGGACACGGAGATCCCGGTCACCATTACAGTCACCTGAGAGAGACAGAAAGGAGCTGTACTATGAAAAAATTGATTGCCATTTTATTGTCACTAACATTTGTTTTGTCTGTTTCCGTATGTGCAGGAACAATTATGCCTGGTTACTCTGAACAGAAAACCGTTACCGCAACCTATCGTGCTACTGATGCACCAGTATATAGTGTAGACATCACATGGGGTAGTATGGTATTTGTTTATGCCAAAAAAAGTGCCGGTTTATGGGACCCCGAAACGCATACATACTCCAACGCAGTCACTGAAGGATGGCAATACCCCGTTGATTCCACATCTGGCCTAGCTGCAAATGAAATCAAAATTACCAACCATTCAAATGCAGAGATCGGATATACCGTGACTTTCGCTCCTTCTTCCACTTTAACGCGTAGTGATACATCGTATACCCTCGAAAAAGATACCGATACCATTGCTACCGCTGTAGGCACTTCTATTGATAATGCTCCCTACAAAATCGCAAGATTAGTCCTCAACGGAGAGACCCCTTCCGAAAGCTTCGACGTAGGCACTCTTAACGTCACAATTAGTACCCAATAACGAAACCGCCCGCCGGGTTCCGGCGGGCGATTTTTTATCCTTGTTCTGTTTTCTTTTTTGATCGATGTAAAGCCAGGAAGAAAAACACGCAGCTGAACACCGTGGTGATATACATGACATGATTGTTCTCCATATACATCAGAGCGACAAAGAGTTCAAGGTGATCCGGCCAGCCTGTAAAAACCGTGGCCAGCAGCCCGATCCATCCCAACAGGCTCACCAGACCGAACACCAAGCCGACCATCAAACAGGCTCGTCGGCCCTGCTTTTCCAGTGTGATCGGCGCTAGGCCGGCCACCAGGGTCATGAGCCCTGTCACAGAAAAAAGGATGGCCGTAGTCACATACCCGCAGCGATACCAATACCACTTCGGTACGTCATGCATCCGCAGATACCAAGTGCTTCTCAATGGTTCAAAATAAAGAGCCGCTCCTGCCCAAAGGGCCGCAGCCAGAACCAAAAGCCCGACAGCCAGCAGGACCCGTGTCCATGAAATACGGAATCGGTCCCTCGGCCCATAGAGCAGTTCCATGACCTCCACCCCCAGGGCGGCGGCGATGGCCTCCAGCTGTTCCAGGTCGGGCTGGGATGCCCCCCGCTCCCAGTTGGACACCGTCTGACGGGTCACATACAGCCGTTCGGCCAACTGGTCCTGGGTGAGACTCTGACCGGTACGAAGTTTCTTTATGTTGCTCCCAATGGTCATGGAAACCACCTCCTTTCTGAGAAAATCATACCAGAACCCAGAAGAAAAGTCACGCAAAGGTTCTTTGCGTCTCATTTTCCGCCTCTCTCTTGCAAAATCCGGCCATTTCTGTTACCATATCCCCCGCGCAAACAAGAGAGGTGACTCCATTGGATAACAAACAAGATTTTACCCAGGGCAGCATCTTTGGAAAAATGATCCGCTTCATGCTGCCCATTCTGGCCGCCCTCATTCTCCAGGCCATGTACGGTGCCGTGGACCTGCTCATCGTGGGTCGGTTCGGCACCACTGCCGGTGTGTCGGCCGTTGCCACCGGCAGCAGCATCCTGAATCTGGTAACCTTCGTCCTGTGTGCCCTGGCCACGGGCGTTACCGTCCTCATGGGCCGCTATCTGGGCGAAGGCACTCCCAAACGGATCGGCCCCCTGCTGGGCAGCGCCATCGTTTTCTTCCTGCTTCTGACTGTGGTCCTGTCTGCCGCCCTGCTGATCTTCGCCCGGCCCATCGCTCTGCTCATGCAGGCCCCCGCCGAGGCCCTGGACCTGACCATCCAGTACATCCGCATCTGCGGCGGCGGCTTCGTCTTCGTGGTGGCCTACAATCTCATCAGCTGTGTCTTCCGTGGGCTGGGCAACTCCAAGTTCCCCCTGATCTTCGTGTCCATCGCCTGCGTGGTGAACATCATCGGTGACCTGATCCTGGTGGCAGGCCTGGGCCTGAACGTGGTGGGCGCTGCCATCGCCACCATCACTGCCCAGGCGGTGAGCGTCCTGCTCTCCCTGGTCATCATCCGCCGTCAGTCCTTCCCCTTCTCCATCTCCCGAAAGGACCTGCGGCTGGGGGCGGAGACCAAGGCCTTCCTCCAGATCGGCACGCCTCTGGCCCTCCAGGAACTGCTGACCAACCTGTCCTTCCTGGCCCTGTGCGCCTTTATCAACCACCTGGGTCTGGATGCCTCTTCGGGCTACGGCGTGGCCCAGAAGATCCAGTCCTTCATCATGCTCCTCCCCTCCTCCATTATCCAGTGCATGGCCTCCTTTGTGGCCCAGAACGTGGGGGCCGGCAAGGAGGAGCGGGCCAAGCGTGGCATGATCTACGGCATGGCAGTAGGCAGCCTCATCGGCGCCCTAGCCGCCGGGCTGGTCTTCTTCTACGGTGATATGGTGGCCACTGTCTTTACCACCGACCCCGCCGCCATCGGCCGGGCCTTCGAGTTCCTCCGGGGCTTTGCTCTGGATGCCGTTCTCACCAATGTGCTCTTCAGCTTCATGGGCTACTTCAACGGCCATGGCAAGTCCCTCTTCGTCATGATCCAGGGCCTCATCCAGTCCTTCCTCATCCGTCTGCCCATGTCCTACGTCATGAGCATCCAGCCGGATGCCTCCCTGACCGGCGTAGGTCTGGCCGCCCCGGCCGCCACCGTGGTGGGTATCGCCCTCTGTCTGTGGTACTACAGAAGAATGCAGAAAGAACTGATATCCCAATAAAAAAATCGTCACGCAAAGATTTGCGTGACGATTTTTTTGTTAGAACAGGGAAATCTGGCTGGTTTCGGGCATGGTACCCAGAGCGCCGGCCTCCCGCAGCTGCTCCACGTGGGTCTTGGAGACCTTGGGACAGGCAGCAAGCAGTTCCTCCTGGGAGATAAAGTGTCGGCCCTCCCGGTCCTCCATGATGGAGAAGGCCGCCGATTCACCCAGACCGGGGATGGAGGTGAAGGGGGGCAGGAGAGAATTTTTCTCTGGGTTCATGATGAACTTGGTGGCATGGGACCGATAGAGGTCAATGTTCTCGAAGGTGAATCCACGGAGGTAGAACTCGTAGCAGACCTCCAGGGTGACCAGCATGTCTTCCTCCACGGCGGCGGCATCCTTTTCCTTGGCTTCGATCTCCCGCATCTTCCGCTGGCAGACCTCCATGCCACGGCACATGCAGGTGGCATCCAGGGCCTTGGCTCGGATGGAGAAATAGGTGGCATAGAAGGCCAGGGGGTGGTGGACCTTGAACCAGGCAATGCGGAAGGCCATCATAACATAGGCCACAGCGTGGGCTTTGGGGAAGAGATAGCCGATCTTGGCCAGGGACTCAATGTACCAGTCCGGCACGTTGTTGGCCCGCATGGCCTCCTCCCAGCCGTCGTTGAAGCCGCCCTTCTTGACCTTGCCCTTACGGACGGCCTCC
>JAFZEB010000170.1 GCA_017560855.1 Ruminiclostridium sp. | reverse complement strand
CTGAGGAACGGTCGGCACAGGCGGGGGCGGAACGGGAGGCACCGGAGGTTTCGGGACGGCAGGAGGTGCCTGTCTCACAGGAGGAGGCGGCACGGGGTCCATATCCCAGGGGGGCAGGTCCCGGTCATCCACAGGGGGCGGGGGGATGTCCTCCCAGGGGGGAGGGGCATCGTAGGGGGCCTCCATGGGAGGTTCTTCCTGAGGAATCTGTTTTTGGACAGAGGGCTGCTGGGCCACCACCACGCCCTTGGCCACCTGTTCCTCCAGACGGCTGAGTCGGGCCAGAAGACCTTCGGTGGTCTCGGACAGGCGGCGGTCACAGAGGCGGATGAGGCACAACTCTGCATCCAGCCGACGGCTGGTACTGCGGTAGAGATCGGCCTGGGCGTTTTGGATGAGAGTCATCATCTGGACCAGCTCGGCCGCAGTAAACTGTTGGATGAGCTGACGGATGACTTTTTCCTCATAGCCGCCGGTGAGAAGACCCTGTCCCCCTTCGGGGGCGGTCTTGCGGATGAGGAGGTCACGAATCAGGGAGGAAAGCTCGCTGAGGAAGGCTCCCATGTCCTTGCCGTCCCGGTAAAGGGTATCCAGCTCTTCCAGGGCACCCACGGTGTCCTCCCGAGCCACGCAGTCCAGGATGCGAGCCGTCTGACGGCTGCCCGCCAGACCCAGAACGTCCAGAACAGCCTCCTCGGTCAGTTCCCCGGCGGTGCCGCTGCACTGATCCAGCAGGGACAGGGCATCACGGAGACCACCATCTGCCAGACGAGCCAGAAGACCGGCGGCAGGCTGGGTCAGGGGGATATTCTCCTCCCGGGCCACCTGACCCAGATGGTCGGCAATGGCCTTGGGAGAGATCCGCTTGAAGGCGAACTGCTGACAGCGGGACTTGATGGTGGCGGGAACCTTGTGCAGTTCCGTGGTAGCCAGAATGAACATCAGGTGAGCCGGGGGCTCCTCCAGAATTTTCAGCAGGGCGTTGAAAGCAGCGGTGGACAGCATGTGGACCTCGTCCACGATGTACACACGCTTGCGGACGGCGGCCGGGGTGTAGATGGCCTCATCGCGGAGGGCACGGATCTGGTCCACACCGTTGTTGGAGGCGGCGTCCAGTTCCAGCACATCCAGGATGGCCCCGCTCTCGATGCCCAGGCAGGAGGGGCACTGATTGCAGGGGTTGCCGTCCACAGGGTTTTCACAGTTGACCGCCCGGGCCAGGATCTTGGCGCAGGTGGTCTTGCCAGTACCCCGGGTCCCGGTGAAGAGGTAGGCGTGGGATAAGCGTCCGGCATCCACCTGACGCTTGATGGTATCGGTGATATGGGCCTGACCCACCACCTGGTCAAAGGTGCGGGGCCGCCACTTACGATATAAAGCCTGATACAACTTGCCTTCCCCCTCTACGTTTCTAAATACAAAAAGTCTGCCTGGATACTTCGGCATCCGGCATGACCGCACACCGGCCTTTGAAGAACCCCTTATCCCTGTCTCACTGGCAGCCAGCTCAAAACCGGCATACCTGCGGCACACGCAGCGTTCTGCTTAGTGCTGCTCGGTTCCCCGCCTGACACGGTTCACAGTGCTGCGTTGCGCAGGACCGACTTATCATCACCGCTTACCGGCAACTAACGGAACAAGAGGCCTCCGGGGACCGGGATTCATCCCTGCTGTAGCGGATTGCAGGTACAGGGCACCGCTATCTCCCCGACTAGTGCGGCCATGCCCGACACCGACTTGGCATCCGGCAGACTCTGCTCTTTACTATACTACATTTTCAAGCAAGAATCAAGAATCTCCTGCCATTCTTTTCACCTTTTTCAAAGAAAAAGCCGTCCCGATCACGGAACGGCAAGAGGTCCTAATCCGAAAATTCATCCTTGAGTTCTTCCCACCAGCCGGTGAGGTAGTCTCCCAGGCCAAAAAAGAGAGCAAGAGCTACCGTCACACCCACCATGGGAACAAAGAGGGCGGGCAGGATCATGGCAGGAACTGCCAGCCCAAGAAAACAGACAGCAACGATCTTCATGTGTCGGTTCATCCAAAGGTACAAAGCCTTCAAAATCATTCCCCCTTTCCTGCTTCATTCTATGCTGCGGGATTGGAAAATTTCCCCCGGCATGGTATAATTGACCCAGCAAAGAAAAGGAGACACCGCCATGGAATTGACACCGTCCATTTTGACCTACATCGAAGCCCATCAGGAAGAGGCTTACCAGCTTCTGCTCACCCTGGCCCAGATCCCTGCCCCCTCCAACCACGAGGAATTACGGGCCGCCTTCTGCAAAGATTGGCTGGATGCCCAGGGAGCCAAGGGCGTATACATCGATGATGCGTTAAATGTGGTCTATCCCGTGGGAGACACCGGGGAGAATCCCCTGCTGGTGGTCATGGCCCACAGCGATGTGGTCTTTCCCGACACCACCCCCCTGCCCCTGGAGATTCGGGACGGGCGCATCTACTGCCCCGGCGTGATGGACGACACTGCCAACGCCGTAGCCCTGATGATGGCGGCCAAGTATATTGCCGAGACAGAACTCCAGCCCAAGAGCACGGGTCTGCTCCTGGTAGTAAATGCCGGGGAGGAAGGGCTCGGAAACCTGAAAGGATGCCGAAAAATCATGGAGACTTACGGCTCCCGTATCCTGGAATTCATCTCCTTTGACGACAAGAACTGCAATGGTGTTAGCAACGCAGTTGGCTCCCGGCGATATCGGGTAGAGGTCACCACCGAAGGGGGCCACTCCTTCCGTGACTTCGGCAGGCCCAACGCCATCGCCTGCCTGTCTGCCCTCATCACCGACCTGTATGCCATGAAAATCCCCCGCCTGGGCCGGACCACTTTCAACGTGGGCACCATCCAGGGGGGCACCTCGGTGAACACCATCGCCCAGCAGGCCGAGACGCTCTTCGAGTTCCGCTCGGATGAGCGGGAGGCTCTGGCCATTCTGGAAGGGCAGTTCCAGGACATCATTGCCCGCCATCGTACCCAGGGGGTAGAAATCCATCTGACCATGGTGGGGGACCGCCCCTGCGCCGGGGATGTGGACCCAGTACAAATGAGAGAGCTCATGGACCGGGCTTCCCGGGCAGTGGAACGGTACTACGGCAAGCCGGTAAACTTCGTCTCCGGCTCTACCGATTGCAATATCCCCCTGTCTCTGGGCATTCCCGCCGTGTGCGTGGGCTGCTGCTTCGGGGACGGAGCCCACACCCGGGAGGAGTATGTGGAGATCGACAGTCTTTTGCCCGGTTTGAAGGTATCCTTTGACCTGATCCTCCACCACTTCTGATATTCCCTTGAGGTAACCCTATGAAATTTTCCACTCCCCTTATTGTGACTGCCGATCTGGCTCTGGCCAAACAATTCTACCAGGAGGTCCTGGGGCTGTCGGTGGTCCTGGATTTCGGGGCCAACGTGACCCTGGATGGGGGCATCTGCCTCCAGACCCTGGACACCTGGAAAGACTTCATCGGCACAGAGGACATCACCTTCTCCCCCAACAGCTCGGAACTGTATTTTGTGGAGGAGGACTTTGACGAGTTTCTGCAGACCCTCTCCCGGTTCCAGCTCCATTATGTCCATCCCTTAAAGGAGCATCGCTGGGGCCAGCGGGTGGTCCGTTTTTACGACCCCGACGGCCATATCATCGAGGTGGGGGAAAGCCTGGCCGCCGTCTGCCGCCGGTTCCTGGCCCAGGGCATGACCCAGGAGGAGATCGCCCTGCGGATGGATATCCCCCTGTCCCACGTTCTGGAGCTGCTGGCCTGACACCCAAAGCCTTGCAGGCTTTATCAGATTGCAGTATAATACGATAAAACCATCACCCATCACATCCAGCTCTCACAGCAAGGAGGTCACCATATGTCTATTCGAGAGATCAACTTCCCCTCCGCCAACGGCCGGGACACCATCAAGGCCTGGGCCTACTCCCCTCTGGGTCAGCCCCGGGGCATCATCCAGCTGGTCCACGGCTACGGCGAGCACTCCCGCCGCTACCTGCACATGATCGGCAAATTCCAGCAGGCCGGTTTCGTGGTCTACGCCGATGACCACCTGGGCCACGGCAAGACCGGCTATGATGCCGGGACCCTGGGCGACCCCCACTCCGGCGGCTACATGACCTACATCCGGGACGAAAAGCAGCTCCACGACATCGCCGTGGCGGACTACCCCGGTCTGCCCTACTTCATGTTCGGCCACAGCTGGGGCTCCATGCTGGCCCGGGGCTACGCCGCCCACTACGGCCAGGACATCAAGGGCCTGATGCTCTGCGGTCTGTGCTCCCAGTGGAAGGGCTGCGAGGATGCCTATGAGAACCCCCAGTTCCGGGCCGCCTACGAGGCCGACCCCTATCAGCCCGCCGGGGAATGGTTCGACAAGGTCTTCTGCGGTATGACCGACCGCATCGAAAACCCCAACAGCCCTGCCGACTGGATCGCCAACGACCCCAACGTGGTGGCCGACCATGCCGGTGATATGTTCAACACCTTCGACACCACCATCGAACTGCCCTGGGACTTCGTCCAGCTGTACCACTTCATCGAAAGCCCTGAATGGGCCCCCATGGTCCCCTCCAACATTCCCGTCTATCTGATGTCCGGCGACCAGGACCCCTGCGGCAACTACGGCGAAGGCCTGTATCACGTGGCCAACCTGCTGGCAAACTCCGGCAACAAGACCCAGGTCCGGGCCTATTCCGGTTACCGCCATGAGATCCACAATGAACTGGACATCCGGGACGAAGTGGTGGACGGTCTCATCTCCTTCCTGAATAACATCCTAGTCTAACCACAGGAGGACACAATATGGAATACCAAATCCAAATGACCTATGAAGAAGAGGATGTAGCCTCTCTGGTCAAGACCCTGGAGTATCGCCGCCACCCGGAAAAGGGTGTTCGCCGTGCCCGCAAGATCGGATACCCCCTGTTTGGTTTCCTGATGATCTCTATGAGTGTGGG
>JAFZEB010000169.1 GCA_017560855.1 Ruminiclostridium sp. | reverse complement strand
GGTTCAACCCCCTGGTGCATCTTCTGTGCCGCCAGCTGAACCGGGCCTGTGAGCTGGCCTGCGACGAGGGGGCCGTCCGGGGGATGACCGCCCCGGAGCGAAAGGCCTACAGCTACACCCTTTTGGCCCTGGCCTCCGCCCAGGAACACCCCCTTCCCCTGACCACCGCCCTGGCCCAGAACAAAAAGGACGTGAAGGAGCGGCTCCTGTCGGTGCTGGGGAGCAAGCCCCTCACCCGCCGGGCTGTCCTGCTGACCCTGGCCCTTATCCTGACGGCAGCCGCCTGGGCTCTGGCCCTGGGTCCGGTCCGGACTCAGCTGTCCGCCAACCGGGATCCCTGGCTCACCACATCCGCCCAGACCATCCTCTCCGCCCAGGAGGTCCAGGCCCTGGAGGAGGCCTACAACCGGGGCTGCGAGGAGTTTACCCTGTACACCTCCCTCCCCCTTCAGGATGGCACCTATCCGGAACCCTGGCCCATCCGTCTGGCCTACTACCAGACCCAATGGACGGCCGGCAGCCCCTATGTTCTCTGGGATATCACCCGCCAGCCCGTGGCCAACGCCCGACTGGGCCAGCACTGGATGACCGTGGAGGAGTGGCGTTACCGGGGCCTGCTCCGGGCCACCACCCTCACCGACCTGCGGACCCAGGCCGTCCTGACAGGCGCTTCCCCCTCCCCCTCCTTTGTGGGCTCCATGTCCACCATCGACCCCCACTGCATGACCGCCCGGGGCATCTCTGTGGGAGACAGCCTGGAGGTCCTGACCGCCGCCTATCCTGAGGCCCACCTCCACTACACCCGCACGGACAAGTCTGACGGTGAGACCATCCGCTCCCGGGGGCTGGTGGATCACGATGCCTGCTGGCGGTTCGCCCCGGAGGACGACCCCGACAGCCAGGCCACCCACCGGACCATCTTCTTCCTGGTGAAGGAGGGCCGCGTGGTCCAGATCGATCTCGCCTCGGAGTCCGACGGCAACCCCTGGGGGCTGGGCTACTACCTGTCCGACTGGGCCTACACCGCCGGATACTTGCCATAAACTTGCCACAAAAAAAGAGGACGCTTCTGCGTCCTCTTTTTGGTTACTTCAGTTTTTCGGTGCGGTACAGGTCGGTACGGCGGCCGGCCAGGATGGGGATCTGGCCCCGGTACTTGGCCAGGTCGTTCAGGTCAATGTCCACCACATGGACCCCTTCCTTTTCGTCCAGCTGGTCGATGATCTCACCCCAGGGGTTTACCACCAGGGAGTGTCCGTAGGCCACATAAGAGGCCTCGGTGTCCCGGGCAGGGGAGCAGCCAGCGATAAAGCACTGCTGGTCCAGGGCACGCATCCGGAAGGCCAGGTCCCAGTGGATGGGGCCGGTGGTCATATTGAAGGCGGCAGGGATCACGATGAGCTCCGCCCCCATGTCCCCCATCACCCGGAAGAAATCGGAGAAACGGATGTCGAAGCAGATGGCCACGGCAATCTTGCCGTACTGGGTGTCGATGACGGTGACGGAATCACCGGCGGTGAGGGTGTCGGACTCCATGAACCGCTGTCCGCCGGGCACATCGATGTCGAACAGGTGGACCTTCCGGTGGCGGGCCAGCTCCTTGCCCTCAGGGGAGAAGATGTAGCTGGTGTTGTAGATCTTTCCATCCTCCAGCTCGGGGACGGAGCCGCCGATGAGGTAGATGCCCAGCTCCTTGGCGATACCGGACAGGAACTGCCAGGATTCTCCCCCGGCAGGTTCGCCGTAGACGGGGAAGCAGGCATTCTCATAGGGGCAGTTGAACATCTCGGGAAGGGTGACCACGTTGGCCCCCTGGGCAGCAGCCTGACGGATGAGCTCCCCGGCGTGGCGGAGATTTTCTGCCTTATCGGCAGTGACCTTCATTTGACACAGACCTAACTTAAACATAGACATAAGCTCCTTTCTGGGGCATTTCTTTGGATTGACTGTACCATATTTTCTTCCTGGACGCAAGCGCCATTGCACATCCGGGTATTTTCGGTTATAATATAAATTGATTTATTATGCAAAGGAACGATTTATGATCCGACAGCGACTTTTCACCGTGATGGGTCTTCTGCTGGCTCCCCTGGTGGTCCTGTGGGCCACTCAGGCCATCTGGCTGGACAATATGGCTCAGGCCCTGTCCTGGGTGACTGCCCATCCAGATGCTGTGGGCCTCTTCTGGGTCCTCTTCTCTGCCATCAGCTTTACCCTTTACGGTTTCCTCCGCCGGCTCTTCTGGGCCTGCCTGCCCCAGTCGGTGGCCGCCCTGGTGTTTGCCTACGCCAGCCGGTGCAAACTGAACATCAACGGTTCCCCCATCCAGCTCAGCGACTTTTCTCTGGCTGGGAACCTGGGGGATGTGGCCGGATATGCCGCCGACCAGCTCATCCCCTCGGTCACGGCGGTCATCGCCGCACTTTCGGTGGTGGTCATGCTCATCCTCTTCCTGTGTGTGGGAACCTGGCGGATCCCCGCCCCTGTGGGTATGGTCCTGGGCAGTCTGTCCATGGTCCTGCTGATCTCCGCCTTCTCCCCCGGTTTCCTCCAGACCGCCGCCGTCCGGCTGGACGAAGGCTGCTATGACCAGGTGGAGCGGAACGATCAGGCCGGTGTGGTCCTGGGGCTCTACACCGCCTGGTGCCAGCGGATCCACACGGAAAACACCCTGGCCAGCCTGGACTCTGCCGGTCTTGCTGACTACTTCCGGGAGGATGCCGCCCGGGAGCAGGGCACAGCCGCCCTGGAAACCGCCCCGGACATCATCTTCATCACCTCCGAGGCCTTCTTCGACGTGACCCGCCTGCCGGGGCTTACCTTTGCACAGGACCCCCTGCCGGTCTTCCACGCCCTCTCCCAGACCTGTACCAACGGCCGGTTCCTGTCCAACACCTACGGCGGCGGCACCGGCTGGGTGGAGATGGAGATGTTCACCGCCCTGACCGCCTCCCTGCTCATGGAGGGCGACACCCTTTCCACCCTGGACCCGGCCGTCTACGAGACCCTGCCCACCACCGTCCGCTTCCTGCAGAAAGCCGGGTACTCCACCCTGGCCCTTCACTCCCACACCGCCGAGCTGTATGACCGGGCCACCATCTATCCCGCCATCGGCTTTGAGGAGGTCTGCTTCCTGGAGGATTTCTGGGTGGAACCCCAGCGCCGGGGAGACTACGCCTCGGATGAGACTTTCGCCCGGGAGATCATCGCCCGGTATGAAGCCCGGGATACCAGCAGACCTGCCTATATTTACGGCCTGTCCATGGAGAACCACCAGTCCTACTACCCGGAAAAGTACGGGGAACCCTCCGGGTTCCCGGCCCAGTCTGACCTGCTGAGCCAGGAGGACCTGACCTATCTGGACAGCCTGGTCATGGGCCTGAACCACGCCGATGCCTCCCTGGGTATGCTGACGGACTACTTCTCCCAGTGCGGCCGGCCGGTAATGCTGGTCTTCGTGGGAGATCACCTGCCCTCTATGAACCTGCCCGACGGCGAGGATATCTATACCCGCCTGGGGATCTCCCCCGAAGGGGAGGCCTCCACCTGGGATGCCGAGACCCTGGCCGAGATCCTCTCCACCGACTACCTCATCTGGACCAACTACCAGGAGGAAGCCGTCCCGGACCGCACCGAGAGCTGCACCTTCCTGGGCCTCCACATGCTCCAGCGGACAGGACTCCCCCTGAACCACTACTTCTCCTGGCTGGAAGAGAACATCGCCAGCCGGATGCTCCTGAACCGGGGCCGCTTCTTTGCCGACCAGTTCGGCACCCCCGGCTATGAGGTCCCCGCCGATGCCCAGCCCCTGCTGGACAGCTACACCGCTCTGGAGCGGAGCCTGGCTTACAGCTCGTAATACAATAAACAACCACCATTTCTATAGAAGGAGGACCCCCACTATGGACCCCAACAACAACATCCACCGCGTGGCACTGGCCGAAAAGACCACCGCCATCCTGAACCTGTACACCCCCTTTAAGACCGACTATCAGGTCTCCTTCTCCATGGCGGAAGCCGACGAGAAAGGTCTGCCCCGGATCGCCGCCAAGCTGGTGCGCACCGACGGCGTCCCCTTTGCCGAGAGCTCCGCTCCCATGGACAAGAAGCTCCGCCACATGAAGGACCAGACCGCCATCATCCGTCCCTTCTACCTGCCCGCCATGAAGGCAGAGTTCAATGAGGATGAGGCCAATGAGTTCGACTGCCTGGACTTCGACTACGCCGCCATCATCGTCTACAACAAGGATGCCCAGGGCGAGTACACCGTCAAGGGCGTTTACTTCCTTCCCACCGACGCCTTCATCCACGCCAAGAAGCCCGATGCCGACGGCGTGTGGAGAAAGATGGGCCTGGGTTCCTACCGGATGCACCAGATCAGCCTGGACCCCCGCCAGAAGTTCGCCCGTTCTCTGTATATGGCTCTGCGCATGAGCGAGGCCCTGGAGTATGAGTACGACAAGTACGGTTTCTATTTCAGCAACCCCTGACGGCTGTCTCTGAAAAGTAAAACAGTCCGAGCAAGAGGATCTCTTGCTCGGACTGTTGTTTTTTGTGGGGATATCGGCTTACTTCTGTGCCTTGGCTTCGCGCTTGCGCTCCCATGCGTCCACGCACATGGTGCAGGCGGCGTCGCCGGTGATGTTGACGGTGGTACGGCCCATATCCAGGATACGGTCGATACCGGCCACCAGAGCGATGCCCTCCAGGGGCAGGCCAACGGACTCCAGAACCATGGCCAGCATGATCATGCCTGCGCCGGGGACACCGGCAGTGCCGATGGAGGCCAGGGTAGCGGTGAGGATGATGGTGATCTGCTGGGACAGGCCTAAGTCGATGCCGAAGATCTCAGCAATGAAGATGGCGCACACGCCCTGATAGATGGCGGTGCCGTCCATGT
>JAFZEB010000168.1 GCA_017560855.1 Ruminiclostridium sp. | reverse complement strand
GGCAAGAAGGGACATGAACGACGTACCCATTGACGCCAGCAATTACGCCGAGCTGACCAGCCGGATCGAGGCCTATATCAACGAGTTTGAGGCCAACGGCACGGATAATATCAGTGTGGATTCGGATACCTTATGATAATAAAAAGAAGCGTGCTGATGCACGCTTCTTTTTATTTCTTCTTCAGTTTTTCCACCAAGGACTTATCCGGGTCCACGTAGGCGGTCTGGTAGGTGGTGTAGATGACCATACCCGGGCGGGCACCGGCGGGCTTTTTCACGAACTTCACGGGGGTGTAGTCCACGGGGATCTTCTTGCCCTCCCGACCCTGGGAGAACCAGGCGGCCAGGGCGGCGGCCTCGTTCAGGCTCTGGTCGTCAGGCTTTCCTCCGTCAGTCCAGAGGATGACATGGGAGCCGTGGATCTTCTGGGTATGGAACCAGTAGTCCCACTTCCCTGCCTGCTTGGTGGTGAGAGCATCGTTCTGCAGGTTGTTGCGGCCCACAGAAATACGAAGGCCGGTGGAGGAACGGAACTCCATAGGCTTGGAGCTGGGCCGCTTCATCTGGTTCTTTCCCTTGCCCTTTCGGCGGAGGTAACCGGTCTCGGTAAGCTCCTGGCGGATTTCTTCCAGGTCCCGGTCACCCTCGGCACGGCTGATGCTGTCCAGGACGCTGTCCAGGTAGTCCCGCTCGGCGGCACCCTTTTCCAGCTGGATGGTGAGCATCTCCTGGGCGGTCTTGGCCTTGGTGTAGGCCTTGTAGTACTTGGCGGCGTTCTGCTGGGGGTTCTTCATGGGGTCCAGGGGGATCTCGATCTCGGCGCACTCCGGGTCATAGTAGTTCTCGGTCCGCAGGACCTTCATACCTTTCTCCATCCGGTAGAGGTTGGCGGTGATGAGGTCGCCGTAGATCCGCTGCTGCTCCCGGTTTTGGGTTTGCTCCAGTTCCTTCTCCTGCAAGACCATTTTCCGGACCAGGCGGTCCCGGGCGTGGGTCAGGGATTTGATGAAATCCTGTCCCTTCTGACGGACGGAATCGGCGGTCTCCCGGTTCTGGTAGTAGGCATCCAGCAGAGCGGCGAAGGAGTCAAAGGACCGAAGTTCCGTGGCGGGGCCGTACTGAAGGATGGGGCGGAAGGAGAAGTCCACCGGCTTGTCCTCCCGGATGAGCATGGTGGGCTGGACCTCCCCGGCTTCCAGTCTGGCCAGGATGGCATCCACCTTGGTCAGCAGAAGTTCCGGGTCACGGCCCACCGGGGCATCCACCTCCCCGAAGGCCTCGAAGGCGGCCTCCCGGGCCACCAGAGGGGACAGACCTACAAAGTGGTCCAGCAGGAACCGGTCTGCCGGGGTGTCGCACTGACCGGCGGCCAGAAGCTGTACCCGCTCCTCCTCGGTAAGACCAGAGGGGTCCAGCTTTCCGGGCTGAGCCGGGGGATACTTATAAAACATACCCGGCAGCAGAGGGCGGGCATTTTCCTGGGTGATATCCACATCCACCCGCTTCAGGCAGTCCACGATGCGGCCTTCGCCATCCAGAAGAACCAGATTGGTCCGGCGGCCCATGGCCTCCAGGATCAGGCGGCGAATGACCTTATCGCCCATCTCGTTGGAGGCTTCGATGACCAGCTCGGCCAGTCGCTCCATGGGGGGCTGCTTCACTTCCAGGATCTTACCGCCGGCCAGGTACTTGCGCAGGAGCATACAGAACATGGGAGGCTCGGCGGGGTTCTCCCGGGGCAGTTCGGTGAGCTGCATCCGGGGCCAGGAGGGGTTTGCCGTCAGCACCAGGCGGCAGGCCCCGTTTCGGCTGCGGATGTGGAGAAGGACTTCGTCCCGGGTGGGCTGGTGGATCTTGTCGATTCGACCTCCCACAACGGCCTGTTCGGTCTCCCGAAGGACGGCGGACAGGCATAAGGCGTCCATGGGCATGGCTTACTCCTCCTCTCTCATGATGATCTCAAAGAGCTCATTCAGGCGGTCGGTACGGCCCTGCAGGTAGAGCCAACCGAAGAGGGACTCCATGCCGGTAGCGATCTGGTATTCCCGGCGGGTGGCTCCCTTGGGATAGGAATGGGGGCTGGCATTCCGGCCCCGCTTGAAGATGGTGGTCTCCTCCTCGGTGAGGATGGGCAGAAGGATCTCCATCTTAACGGCCTGCTTGGGGGCGGCCACATAGGCCAGGGCGGCCTTGTGGAGCTTGCCCGGGGTGAGCTTACCGTGGAGACACAGCCAGGAACGGACCATGACCTCATAGACGGCATCGCCCAGGTAGGCCAGGCCCAGATTGCTCATTTTCAGCAGTTCCTGCTTGTCTTCCGATATGTGAAAGTAATCCATAACTGACTTCCTTTATATATAAATAGAGTACCGTTTATTGTACCCCAGATTCCCCATTCTGGCAAGAGGGAGGCATCATCGGCCATCCCCCTTCCCGAAAAGAGAAAACCAACCTGGTTCTCCCCTCCATTTCCTCCACCCGGGCAAAGCAAAAGGCCGGGACCAGAGGGAAAGGGGCTTGGGGGGCCCAGGGGAAGGCCAGGGAAAAGCCGTTTGCATCCTGCCGCCAGAGGGCAGATTTTTCCACACATTCTGCTAAAACGGGGTCAGTGAAGAGGTGGGGCAGGTTGGTCCGCTCTCCCCAGCCCTGTGGAAACTTTTTGGCTCCGAAGGCATAGCGGAGCTCTCCCCTGCCTCCGGTGACCGGCCAACAGCCACAACGGCGAAGGTAGTCCAGGGTGAGGGTTCGACTAAGGCGAAGCCCCTCCCCTTCCGGCAGGAGGGTTCCCAGGTCTAACCGCCCGTTTTTTCCACAGAGGATGCCCCGGTAGAGGCCGGAAGTCGGTGGGCGGAGGGTCATGGTGACCTCCACCTGGTTTCCTCTGGTCCGGCAGACCAATGTGCCGTGGTCTATGTGGAACACCTGCTCCATGCTCTCCCCTCCTCTCGGAGTACCCTATGCAAAAACCCGCCCCGGAAAGAACCGGAGCGGGCTTTATGATTTACTTATTCGCCAATATCTTCACAGAGGTTCTTGTAGTAACCATCTGCGTGGTAGAGGGCGGCGGCCGGGTTATGCATCAGGACCCGGTCCTTCACCACCAGGGTGGTGGTGGGGGCGTGGGAGTGCTTGTTGAACAGGATGTCGTGGCCCACGCACAGGCCCATGACGATGTTCAGGTCGGTGCCCTCCTCTTCCAAAATCTGAGCCTGGAGGACGGGGTTGCAGGCCATGTGGCCGGGACCGTGGTGCTTGGGGTGGATGCCCAGTTCGGTCTTGGGGACTTCGCCAGCCTTACAGCTGATGCCGTATACCTCAAAGCCGTTGGCCCGGAGCATCTTGGTCAGGATCCGGCTCTCCTTGATAAGAGCGGTGCAGGTGGCGATGCCGATCTTCTTATAGCCCATGCGCTTGGCAAACAGGATGGTCTCCTGGACACGGGGCCACTTCCGGTAGCCCTCGGACTCCACGGTGGCAGCTACCTGAATGAGCTTCTTGTCTTCTGGGTCAGTGAAGTATTCCTTCAGGGACTTGTCCCGCTGCTCCTCGGTCATGGCTCTGCTGATGCAGAAGGGCGGGAACTTTTTGCCCGGGTTGTGGGCATCGCACAGGGTCACAGCGCAGTCCACACAGGAGTGCTTGATCTCATTCGACATGGTTGGCCTCCTTTTCTCGGTCCTGACGGATCAGGTTCTTCAGGGCTTCAATGCAGACTTCCACTGAGCGGAGGACATCGTGGGACTCCTCCTGGTCCAAGCCGGCCTTCTCCCGCTCCTGATTCCACACCACGTGGAAAAGAGATCCGCAGCGGACCCCCAGATGAGCAGCCACGGTAAAGAGGGCGGCGGATTCCATCTCACTGGCCAGGACACCCAGACGTTTCCAAGCCTCCCACTTAGCTTCCAGTTCATAGGACACGGGCATCCGGTGAGGGGAATGCTGGCCGTAGAAGGAGTCCTTGCACTGGACCACACCCACATGCCAGGGGTGGCCAGAGTCCTTGGCGGCCTGGACCATGGCGCTGACCACTTCAAAATCGGCCACGGCGGGGAACTCGATGGGGGCATACTCCCGACTGGTGCCCTCGTTGCGGATGGCGCCGGTGGCAACCACCACATCGTTGCTTTTCACCTTCAGGTCAATGCCGCCGCAGGTGCCCACCCGAAGGAAGGTATCCGCACCGATGGCAGTCAGTTCTTCCATGGCGATGGCGGCAGAGGGACCGCCAATGCCGGTGGAGCAGACGCTGACCTTTTCCCCCAGAACGGTGCCGGTATAGGTGGTGTACTCCCGGTTGGTGGCCACATGGACCGCATCATCGAAAAACATGGCGATGATCTTGCTGCGGGCAGGGTCACCGGGAAGGATGCAGTAGCGGCCCACATCTCCGGGGCACAGGGCGATATGGTACTGGAGATCTCTGGTATCCTTATCCATGGTTCTCCTCCTCTTTGGCTCTCTGGGCCTGAACCCGCTTGAAGGTCAGATAGCCCTCCAGAATCAGGGTTGCAGCCACAGAGTCGATCTTATCCTTGCGGTTCTTAGAGCGGACGCCCTGCTCCCCCAGGATGCGGTGGGCATCCACAGTGGTGCGGCGCTCATCCCACAGGATGACAGGCAGGCCGGTGGCCTCCTTCAGCCGCTCGCCAAAGGCGGCGCATTTTTCTGCTCTGGGACCTAAGGTTCCGTCCATATTCTTAGGGTAGCCCAGGACCAGCTCCTCCGCCCCCTGCTGCTTTGCCAGGGCAGTGAGCTCCTCCAGGACCACATCCTCCTTCCGGCTCTTCACCAGGAAGGTCTGTCCGGCCAGCAGACCGGTGATATCAGACAGGGCAACGCCGGTGCGGGCGTCGCCGTAATCAATGGCCATAATTCTCATGGTAATTATCACATCCTTTATATATGATATCTTATCCCAAAGGCATCAGAGTGTCAAGGTCGGCATCCCCCCCGCCTTGGTAAAAATACACGTCAGACCCCTTGATATCCTTAAGTTTTTTCGCAAAAACATGCTTGACAAAGTGTAGCACGGCATGGTATCATAACATCACCTATGAAAAGGGCCTATTTTTTTGCGCGCATATTACGGTATATGTCCGCAAACCCTTGACCAATCTTCAGGACATAGGGAGGCAACCGATGCCGATCACGCCGTACTCTTTCCAGCATACAACGGAGTTTGTATGCGCTTTTTGTGAGGAAGTTTCGCCGAGATCGGGATCGCCTGTGGACAGGCAATGGCCGAACTCGGCGATTTGTTTTTCCCAGGGCCGAACAACGTAAAGGAGGTGCCGCAACATGGCAAAGCCCGGCGCACGTGTAAAGATCACTCTCAGATGTAGCGAGTGCAAGCAGCGCAACTACAACACTATGAAGAACAAGAAGAACACCCCCGACCGCTTAGAGATGAACAAGTACTGCCCCTTCTGCAGAAAGCACACCGTTCATAACGAGACTAAGTGATGATGGCCCACATTCGCTGTAAGAAAGAAGGGTAAACTGAATGTCTGAAAAAGAAAAGGTGACCCAGGATGTGAGCACGGAGGCAAAGGCAAAGCCCGCCAAGGAGAACAAGCCCGCCAAGGCCAAGAAGGACAAGAAGCCCGGTATTGGCAAGCGTATGGGTAAGTTCTTCCGCGAGCTGAAGTCCGAGCTGAAGAAGGTCGCATGGCCTACCAAGGCAGATACCATGAAGAGAACCGGTACCGTTATTGTCTGCGCAATTCTCGTTGGCATTATCGTCTGGATCTTCGATGGCCTTGCCGGTGCCATCATCGACGCTCTGCTCTCCCTCTTCGGCAACTAAGGTGAACCGAAATGGCTGAGGGCGCAAAATGGTACGTGGCTCATACCTATTCCGGGTATGAAAATACCGTAAAAGCCACCATCGCAAAAGCCGTAGAAAACCGCAACATGGGTGATCTCATTCTGGAGGTCAACATCCCCATGGAAACCGTTACCGAGATCACTGATTCCGGCACCAAGACTGTGGAGCGCAAGGTGTTCCCCGGCTATGTGCTGGTAAAGATGGTCATGACCGATGAAACCTGGCACCTGGTTCGTAATGTTCGTGGTGTCACCGGCTTCGTTGGCTCCGGCAACAAGCCCATCCCCCTGAGCGACGACGAGATCGCCGCCATGGGCGTGGAAAAGCGGGAGGTCATGGTGACCTACGAAATCGGCGACAACGTACGCATCACCGACGGCGCACTGGAATCCTTCCTGGGTATCGTGGAAGAGATCGATGTGGAGCGCCAGAAGGTCCGTGTCGTTGTTTCCATGTTCGGCCGTGAAACTCCGGTCGAGCTGGATCTGGATCAGATCGAATCTATCTGATTCCCCCTGTTGTACTTTGCGCAGAAGGCGCAAACGTGGGAGGAGCAAAGCTCCGTCCAACCACATTTGAAAATGGAGGTGCTCTAAGTGGCACAGAAAGTAACTGGATACGTAAAACTGCAGATTCCTGCCGGCAAGGCAACCCCTGCACCCCCTGTTGGCCCCGCTCTGGGTCAGCACGGCGTTAACATCGCAGCATTCACCAAGGAATTCAACGAGCGTACTAAGAACGATGTCGGCCTGATCATCCCCGTCGTCATCACTGTTTACGCTGACCGTTCCTTCACCTTTATCACCAAGACTCCCCCCGCAGCCATCCTGATCAAGAAGGCTTGCAACATCGAGTCCGGCTCCGGCGTTCCCAACAAGGACAAGGTTGCTACCATCAGCAAGGAAGATGTCCGCAAGATCGCTGAGACCAAGATGCGCGACCTGAATGCAGCAAGCATTGAGGCAGCCATGAGCATGATCGCTGGTACCGCACGTTCCATGGGCGTTATCGTCGGCGAGTAAGGCAGGAGGGTAGAAAGACATGTTTAGAGGTAAAAAGTATCAGGACAGCGCAAAGCAGATCGACAAGGCAAATCTGTATGACACCGCAGAGGCTTTCGATCTGATCGTCAAGACTGCTCCTGCAAAGTTCGATGAGACCGTTGAGCTGCACGTCAAGCTGGGCGTTGACTCCCGTCACGCTGACCAGCAGGTCCGCGGCGCTATCGTCCTGCCCCACGGCACCGGTAAGACCCCCCGCGTCCTGGTCTTCGCTAAGGGCGACAAGGCTGACGCTGCTCTGGCAGCTGGCGCTGACTACGTTGGCGAGATGGATCTGGCTAACAAGATCCAGCAGGAGAACTGGTTCGACTTCGACGTCGTTATCGCTTCCCCCGACATGATGAGCGTTGTCGGTCGTCTGGGTAAGGTTCTGGGCCCCAAGGGCCTGATGCCCTCCCCCAAGGCTGGTACCGTCACCCCCAACGTTGCCAACGCTGTTGCTGAGGCAAAGGCTGGTAAGGTCGAGTATCGTCTGGACAAGACCAACATCATCCACTGCCCCATCGGCAAGGTTTCCTTCGGCTCTGAGAAGCTGCAGGAGAACTTCACCGCTCTGATGGGTGCCATCATCAAGGCTAAGCCCGCTGCAGCAAAGGGCACCTACGTCAAGAGCTGCGTCGTGGCTTCCACCATGGGCCCTGGCATCAAGATCAACGGCGCAAAGCTGGGCTAATAGAAGCGTCTGAGCCGTCGTGAGCAGCGGCATAAGGACCGGAGCGCATGGGCAAAACCCAAGGCGTGCATTGCACGGCTGGATTTGCCCGGAGTCGCAGGAACTTATGATGCGTTGCGAACAGGCGAAGCGTGACAATCCCCCCCGTTTCCGTTATCTTAACAAGTTTTTATCACCATTTCCGGAAAGGTGCTTGACAGCACCTTTCCGGGGTGGTATAATATCAGTCGTGTTCAAAGACAGCAGGCATTTGTAAGTCCTGCCGAGAATGCAGTATAAGATGTTTTCTTTGTGCTGTTTTGCCGTCTTTGGATGCGAAACAGCATTTTTCATATTCTGGAGGTGAAACACCATGCCTAACGCAAAGATCCTGTCTGAAAAGCAGGCTATCGTCGCTGAGCTGACCGAAAAGCTGCAGAACGCTTCTTCCGGCGTCCTGGTTGACTATAAGGGCATCACCGTTGCTGAGGACACCGCACTGCGTGTCGAGTGCCGCAACAACGAGCTGGACTACGCAGTTGTGAAGAACACCCTGCTGCGCTTCGCAACCAAGAACGTTGGTCTGGAGGAGATGGATGAGGCCCTGAACGGCACCACCTCTCTGGCTCTGTCCAATGGTGATCCCATCGCTCCCATGCGTGTGATCAACAAGTTCGCTAAGCAGTTCAACGGCTCCAAGTTCGTCATCAAGGCCGGCTTCATGGACGGTAAGGTCCTGCCCCTGGATGAGATCATGGCTCTGGCTGAGCTGCCCGCTAAGGACGTCCTGCAGGCTCAGGTTCTGGGCACCATGCTGGCTCCCATCACCAGCCTGGCTATCGTCCTGAAGGCTATCGCCGACGAAAAGGGCGGCTTCGTGGAAAGAGAAGCTCCCGCTGCCGAGTAATTTCGGTAACCCAAACTTAAAAACTATTTTTACACAAACATATTTTAGGAGGTAACTATCATGGCTTCTGAGAAGATTACTGCCCTCATCGAAGAGGTTAAGGCTCTGACCGTTCTGGAGCTGTCCGAGCTGGTTCACGCACTGGAGGACGAGTTCGGCGTTTCCGCTGCTGCTATGGCTGCTCCCGCTGCTGGCGCTGCTGCTGCTCCCGCTGAGGAGAAGACCGAGTTCGACGTTATCCTGGCTGACTTCGGCGCAGAGAAGGTCAAGGTCATCAAGGCTGTCCGCGAGATCACCGGCCTGGGCCTGGCTGACGCTAAGGCTGTCGTCGAGGCTGCTCCCAAGGCAATCAAGGAAGGCATCTCCAAGGACGAGGCTGAAGAGATGAAGAAGAAGCTGGAAGAGGTCGGCGCAAAGGTCGAGATTAAGTAATTTAATCCCACTTCTATTTCTTTTATCGCTTACAAAAATCCCACGGAATTTTTCCGTGGGATTTTTCTTTTTCCCGTGTATGATATCATAGAGTGCAAAAAGCCCGCTGCCAATTGACAGCGGGCTTTTGTATGTTCTTTGATTG
>JAFZEB010000167.1 GCA_017560855.1 Ruminiclostridium sp. | reverse complement strand
TGACCATAGCAGGTCATGCACAGACCGCCTGCTCCGCAGTCGGAGCACTCGATCATCTTGGTGCCAGCTTCCTCGGTGGGATCTGCAGCAAAGGCAGGGGTTGCCAGAGCCATGCACAGCACCACCAGGACTGCCAGCAGAGGCAGCAGACGCCGGAAGGTTTTTCTCATGTTTCTTTTCTCCTATCCAAAAAAATAAAGTCATGACGATGTCATGACTTCACCAGGGATGAACTCACGACAGCGCTCCGTCCCGCGCGGGACGACAGTCTGGGGGATATTCTCCCACAGCCCGGCTCCTGGGCCTTCAGGCAAGACCTCAGAACCTCGGCGAAGGCCCCTTTTACCCCTCGATTTTGCCTGGAATGAGAAGGGTTACTCTTGACGTTCGCACCTCTATCATGCTTTGCTGGTCTATCGTATCATGGTTTTCTGAAAAGTCAACCTTTTTCTGGCTTTTTTGACCCTTTGTAAACAAAAATGCGGACAGCTCCACTGCCATCCGCATTTCAAGGTTTCCTTATTCTGCCACTTCCAGACGCTCGCAGGACTGGATGACACCATTCTCCAGCTCAAAGGTAGTGGTCTTCACGATATGGGTCTTGCCCACACGGATCTCCTGGGTGCCCAGTTCGCTGGCTACGTTGTCCTTGACGGTGGCTTCGATGGTGAAGACCAGATCGTAGGTACCGGCCTCATCGTAGTTCAGGGTGGTCATGCCCAAAGTAGGATTCTGCTGGACATTGATGCTGGGCTCTTCCACCTTGGTGCCCTCTACGGCGGTAACGTAGCCGTTCTGAAGCTGACCGTTGGCGGTAAGCTGGCTGGGCAGATTGTCCTGGATGAACTCATAGACCTCTTCGTCCACATTCTCCACCTTCACGGTGTAGACAACAGGCTGACCGGGACCAGACAGACCCACGCTGTCGTTGCTGAGAAGCTTGGTGCCCAGCAGGGCCACCACAGCCAGGATCAGAACCACGGCGATCAGGTCGATGATATTGATCTTGCCGAAGAGCTTGCCTTTATTATCAATGATACTCATAAGTAACCTCCATAACTTGACCATGATTGGTTTCCATTGTATAATATAATGCTGTATTTCACAAGTCTTTTTTTCGGAGGAATCGCCATGAAAGTGCTTACCCTCATCAGCGGCGGCGACACCGGCGGCGCAAAGACCCACGTCCACTCCCTGTTGGCCGGTCTTACGTCCCGGATCCAGGTCAAGATGGTCTGCTTCACCGACGGCCCCTTTACCCAGGAGGCCCGGGAACTGGGGATCAATACCGAAGTCATCTCGGACAAAAACCTGATGGCCGCCCTCAGAAAGCTGGTAGCCCTGGTCAAGACCGACGGCTATGACATCATTCACAGCCACGGCGCTCGAGGCAACATGATGGCCGCCCTCCTGGCTCACAAAACCGGTCTGCCCACCGTCTCCACCGTGCACAGCGACTACCGTCTGGACTACCTGGGACGGCCCCTCTCTCGGCTGACCTACGGCACCATTAACACCCTGGCCCTGCGGAAGCTCAAGTACCGCATCGGTGTGTCCGACGCCATGGTGGACCTGCTCATCTCCCGGGGCTTTGACCCGGAGCGGCTCTTTGCCATCTACAACGGCCTGGACTTCACCCCCCGGACCCCGGCCATGGGTCGGGATGAGTATTTCCGCTCGGTGGGTCTGGAAGCCGACGACACCTGTGTGGTGGCGGGCATTGCCGCCCGTCTGAACCCGGTCAAGGACATTGCCACCCTCATCCGTGGCTTTGCCCTGGCCCACAAGGATTTCCCCAAGCTGCGGCTCCTCATTGCCGGTGACGGCGAGGAGATGGACAACCTGAAGGCTCTGGCAGCAGAGCTGGGAGTCTCCAAAGAAGTCTGCTTTGCCGGGTGGATCTCTGATACGGATTCCTTCTATCATGCCATCGACATCAACACCCTGACCTCTATCTCCGAGACCTTCCCCTACGCCCTCACCGAAGGCGCCCGTGCAGGCCTCCCCACCGTGAGCAGTCAGGTGGGCGGTGTCTCCTACCTCATCGACCACGGCTCCAACGGCTTCCTCTTCCAGCCCGGTGACGCCCAGGCTCTGGCCGGTCATCTGCTGACCCTGGCCAAAGACGCCGACCTGCGAAAGGCCATGGGCCGCCGTCTATACGAAAAAGCCGACCGGGAATTCTCCCTGGAGGCCACCATTCAGCGGCAGATGGAAATCTACGAGACCATCCTCCGGTATGAGAAAAACGGCCGGGATCAGGTGGTCATCTGCGGCGCCTACGGCAGAGGAAACGCTGGTGACGATGCCATCCTGCTGGCCATCCTGACGGAACTGAGGACCATCGACCCGGACCTGTCCTTCCAGGTCTTTTCCCGAAAACCCGAGGAAACCCGGATGACCTACCGGGTGAACTCCTTCTACATCTTTAACCTGTTCCAGGCTATCCGCCACTTCAAGAAGGCCAAGCTGTCCATCAACGGCGGCGGCTCCCTGATGCAGGATGTGACCAGTTCCCGGTCCCTGTGGTTCTACCTGTGGACTCTGGCCTCCGCCAAACGCCACGGTTGCCCGGTCATCATGTACGGCTGCGGCATCGGTCCCATCAAGAGCGACAGCAATCGAAACCGAGCCGCCAAGGTCATCAACAAGTACGTGGATGCCATCACCCTCCGGGACCCCAACTCCCTGAAGGAGCTGGAGTCCATGGGGATCACTAAACCCAGCATCAATCTGGCGGCGGATACCACGGTCATCCTCCCCCCTGCCGCTCCCGACGTGCTGGACGGTATTCTGGAAAGCCACGGCATCCCCGCCAACAAGCAATATGTGGGCTTCGCCCTGCGGCCCTGGCCGGATTTTGACCGAAAGCTGGAGGTGATGGCCGCCGCAGCAGACTATGTCTACGAAACCCACGGCATGACCCCCGTTTTCTTCCCCATGGAGCCCCGGCTGGACCTGGAGGCCTCCAAGCGGGTCATGGCCCGAATGAAGGCACCTTATCACCTCATCAGCGGCCACTTCACCGCTGGACAGACCATCGGCATCCTCTCCCGGATGAAGGTGGTGGTCTCTATGAGACTTCACGGTCTGATCTTCTCCGCCAGCCAGGGCGTGCCTCTGGTGGGTATCGTGTACGACCAGAAGGTCAGCTCCTTCCTGTCCTATATTGGTCAGGACCTGTATGAGGACCTGGGCTCCATCACCACCGAAAGCCTCTGCGGCCTCATCGACCAGGCGGTTGAGCGGGGCAAGGACCCGGACTTCCTGTCTGAGAGCGTGGCAAAGCTCCGCCGGATGGAAGAGGTCAATCGGCAGGTTGTGGAGGAGTTTGTAAAAAAAGATTGATTGCAATGAAAAAGAGGTTCCCAATCGGGAACCTCTTTTTTTACTCGTTTTCAGTTTCTGCCACCAGGTTGGCGAGGGCGGATTGGAAACCCTTCACATCAGTCTCGGTGAGGGCGAAGGTAGCACGGACGTGGTCCAGCTGGCTCTCAGCCGCCTGAATGGAAGTCCGCAGATCCTGCTGAAGAGCATCGCACTTACCCTGGACCTCCAGCACCCAGCGGACCACTTCGGCACGAATTTCTGCCGCACGGGCCTGGGCATCCTGGATGGTGATCTGGGCCCGCTCGTGGGCGGCCACCTCAATGTCACCAGCGGTGTCCTTGATCCGCTGCCAGGACTGGGCTTCGGGCGCCAGTTTGCCGATCTGGCGGCGGAGTTCCTCCGCCTCGGCCTGGGCCTGGGACAGCTTGGATTCCTTTTCCTCCAGCTTCTGGCGAAGCTCTGCCATGGCATCCTCCAGTTCCTTCCGGCTGCCGGTGGTCTCGCTGGCCCGGTTTTCCAGAAGGGCCAGTCGGTTTTCTGCCCGGGCACGGGCAGACCGTTCCTGTTCCAGAAGGGCAGCCTGTGCGGCCTTCTCAGCTTCCCAGGCCTCCTGCTCTTCCTTGCGCTCTACCGCCAGTTTTTCCAGATAGTCCAGGACATCCTGACGGTGGAACCCGCCAAAGGTGGCCCCCCGGAACTGACCTGCCTTTTCGCTCATATCACATTCCTCCCAAAAAGGAAAATCTAGTCTTTCTTGGGTCATATTTTAGCACATCTTGTTTCCCAACACAATCATTTTAACAAAAAAGCCTGACATCCGGTTTTCTATATCTAATTGACGGAATGTGTTTGTAATGATATAATAGTATGATTTTATGTTGGTATTTTACGACAGCCCTCTTTGAGGGTGTGAATGAATAAAAAAGGGGAATGCATATGTGGGCTTCTACTGGTTGGAAAGACTATGAACTGCTGGACTGCGGCAGAGGAGAAAAGCTGGAACGTTGGGGAAAATATACTCTGGTCCGTCCGGACCCCCAGGCCATCTGGAACACCCCCCGCCGTCATCCCGGCTGGAAGAAATTTGACGCCAGATACGCCCGCTCCAACACCGGCGGCGGTCAGTGGGTCAAGAAGGAACTGCCTGAGCGCTGGCAGGTGAAGTACAAGGAGCTGACCCTCAACGTCAAGCCCATGAACTTCAAGCACACCGGTATCTTCCCGGAGCAGGCCGCCAACTGGGACTTCGCCATGGACCAGATCCGCAATGCGGGCCGTCCTGTGAACGTCCTGAACCTCTTCGCCTACACCGGCGCTGCCACTGTGGCCTGTGCCGCAGCAGGCGCTTCTGTCTGCCACGTGGACGCCGCTAAGGGCATGGTCTCCTGGGCAAGAGAGAACGCCAAGAGCTCCGGCCTGGAGGATGCACCCATCCGCTGGATCGTGGATGACTGCGGCAAGTTTGTGGAGCGTGAGATCCGCCGGGGCCGCCGCTATGATGCGGTCATCATGGACCCCCCCTCCTACGGCAGAGGCCCCTCCGGTGAGATCTGGAAGCTGGAAGAAAACCTCTATCCCTTCCTGGAAATGGTGGTGGGCGTTCTGTCCGATAACCCCCTCTTCTTCATCATCAACTCCTACACCACCGGTCTGGCCCCCTCTGTCCTGACCTACATGATGGAGACCCTGATCTCCAAGAAGTACGGCGGCCACACCGTCAGCGACGAGCTGGGTCTGCCCGCCACCGACAGCGGTCTGGTGCTGCCCTGCGGCGCTGCCGGCCGCTGGACCTCCCGCTAAAAACGAGGAATCTATCTATGAGCGCAATGATCAAAGCTGAACACCTGACCTTCCGATATGCCGATGAACCCCTGGAGAACCCGCCGGTCCTCCAGGACATCAATCTGGAGATCGAGGCAGGTTCCTTCGTGGCCATTCTGGGCCACAACGGCTCGGGTAAGTCTACCCTGGCCAAGCACTTCAACGCCCTGCTCACCCCCACCGAAGGCAAGTTCCTGGTGGACGGTCTGGACACCTCTGACCCGGACAAACTTCTTGAGATCCGTGGCCAGGTGGGTATGGTCTTCCAGAACCCTGACAACCAGATCGTGGCCAGCGTGGTGGAGGAAGACGTGGCCTTCGGCCCCGAGAACCTGGGCGTTCCCCCGGCAGAGATCCGGGAGCGGGTGGACCGGGCCCTGAAGATGGTAGGCATGTATGAAATGCGGGAGCACTCTCCCCATCTTCTTTCCGGCGGTCAGAAGCAGCGTGTGGCCATCGCAGGCATCATCGCCATGATGCCCAAGTGCATCGTTCTGGACGAGGCCACTGCTATGCTGGACCCTTCCGGCCGTCGTGAGACCGTAGACACCATCAAGGAGCTGAACGAAAAGTACGGCATCACCGTGGTCCTCATCACCCACCACATGGACGAGGCCGCCCAGGCCCAGCGTCTGGTGGTCATGGCCGGGGGCCGCATCATTGACGACGGCCCCCCCCGTGAGGTCTTCCAGCATGTGGAGACCCTCCGGGCCGCCGGTCTGACCGTGCCTGAAACTGTCTCCCTCCTCTACGAACTCCGCCAGGAGGGGTTTGACGTCCCTCTGGACGCCCTCAGCGACGAAGAATGCGCCGCTGTGCTGGAGGGACTCCTCCGCAAGTAACGAAAAATGAGGAATGTAACGTGGAACCCATTATCGAAATTAAAAATCTGACACATATCTACAGCCCCAATACCCCCTTCCAGCAGACGGCACTGGACCATGTGAACCTGACCATCTACAAGGGGGAGTATCTGGGCATCATCGGTCGGACCGGTTCTGGTAAGTCTACCCTCATCCAGCACCTGAACGGCCTGATGAAGCCCACCTCCGGGCAGATCCTCTTCGAGGGCAAGGACATCTGGAGCAGCAAGGCCATGACCCACGATATCCGCTATCAGGTGGGCCTGGTCTTCCAGTACCCTGAGTACCAGCTCTTTGAAGAGACCGTTTACAAGGACATCGCCTACGGCCCCCGGAACATGAAGCTTTCCGAGGAGGAGATCGACCGCCGGGTCCGGCAGGCCGCCAAGTTTGCCGGTCTGTCCGACGCTGTGCTGGAGCGCTCCCCCTTCGAGCTCTCCGGCGGCCAGAAGCGCCGGGTGGCCATTGCCGGTGTCATCGCCATGGAACCTAAGGTCCTGATCCTGGACGAGCCCACCGCCGGTCTGGACCCGGCAGGCTCTGCCGAGATCCTGGCCAACATTGAGGCTTACCGCAAGGCCAACAACGCCACCATCATTTTTGTCAGCCACTCCATGGAGGATGTGGCCCGGATCACCGACCGCCTGGTGGTCATCAGCAAGGGAACCCTCCCCTATGTGGGCACCCCGCACGAGGTCTTCTCCCACGGCGAGGAGCTGGAACAGCTTGGTCTGGCTGTTCCAGCCATGAACCGGGTTTTCTCCCGGGTCCATGCCATGGGTGTGGATATTGACCCCGCCGTATACACCGTAGACCAGGCCAAGGCCGCCTTCCTGGAGGCTTTTCGCAGAAAGGGGGATGCGTAAATGGCACTCAAAGACATTACCCTGGGCCAGTTCTTCCCGGGCAACTCCCTCATCCACCGCCTGGACCCCCGGTCCAAGATCATCTTCACCGTCCTGTTCATCGTCATCATCTTCCTGTGTAAGAATCTGGTGTCCTATGGTCTGGTGCTGGCCTCCCTGCTGGTTCTGGTGGCCATCTCC
>JAFZEB010000018.1 GCA_017560855.1 Ruminiclostridium sp. | reverse complement strand
CTTTACCCTCTCCCTTGATGACTTCGTAATAAGCTATTTCACCTCCGGCAACGGCTTTGAGACCCTGCCTATCCGCATCTACAACATGACCAAGAAGACGGTCACCCCCTAGTTGTACGCCCTGGCCTCCATCTTCTTCTTTGTGATCCTGGCTCTGCTGCTCATCACCAATCTTATGGATGCGGACGACGAGGATGCCAAGGAACGCCGTGCCGCCAAGAAGCATCACCGCCAGCATCACCTGGGCAACCGGGGCAAGGAACTGATTGCCGGCGGTGTCATCGCCGCTGCCCTGGTGGTGGTGGGTGCTGTCTCCATCGCAGGCAGCAGCGCCGACACCCTGGAGCTGAACGTTTACAACTGGGGCGAATATATCTCTGACGGCTCGGACGACTCTCTGGACACCATCAAAGCCTTTGAGTCCTGGTACGAGGAGGAGTACGGCCAGAAGGTCAAGGTGAACTACTCCACCTTCGCCTCCAACGAGGATATGTATGCCAAGCTCCAGAGCGGTGCGGTCAGCTATGACGTGATCATCCCCTCGGACTACATGATCGCCCGTATGATCAGCGAGGATATGCTCCTGCCGCTGAACTACGACAACATCCCCAACTATCAGTACATCGGCGACCAGTACAAGGGTCTGTACTTCGATCCTGAAAACCAGTACACCGTCCCCTACACCTATGGTGTCATCGGTGTCATCTACGATGCCAACGTGGTGGATGAGGCTGACATCGGCGGCTGGGATCTGCTCTGGAACGAGAAATACTCCCGCTCCATCCTCCAGTTCAACAACCCCAGAGACGCCTTCGGCACCGCCATGTACAAGCTGGGCATTGACGTAAACACCACCGACAAGGCCCAGTGGGACCGTGCCCTGGACGAGCTGATGAAGCAGCGCCCCCTGGTGAAGGCCTACGTCATGGACGAGATCTTCAATACCCTCCAGTCCGGTGAGGCCTCCATCGGCGCCTACTACGCCGGTGACTACTTCATCATGCAGGAGGGTCAGGCCGACGATGTGGACCTGAAGTTCTACTATCCCGACGAGACCAACTACTTCTTTGACTCTATGTGTGTCCCCAAGTGTGCGGAAAACCAGGAGCTGGCTGAGATCTTCATTAACTTTATGCTCAGCGAAGAGGCCGCCATTGCCAACGCAGAGTATATCTGCTACGCCTCCCCCAACTCTCTGGTCTACGAAAGCGAGACTTACATCGAGGACATGGGTGAGGAAGCCATGGAGATCCTCTACCCCCCCATGGATCACTTCGCCGAAAAATACAACCACCTGGCCTACCGCAACCTCTCCAACGAGATGCTCAGTTACATGAACACCCTGTGGGAAGGTCTGAAAATCAACTAAACATCTGTAAAAATGCCCGCCGGACAACTTCAACTCCGGCGGGCATTTTTTATATGACTTCAGTGACTTTCAAAATCTCCCGTTTCAGTCTTGCGATGATCCGCTTCTCCAGCCGGGAAATGTAGGACTGGGAGATTCCCATGCGCTCGGCCACCTCCTTCTGGGTATGCTCCCGGCAACCGCCCAGACCAAAGCGCAGGGTAATGATCTCCCGTTCCCGGTCACTGAGCTTTGCCAGGGCATCCGCCAGAAGCTGCCGGTCAGCATCCTCCTCCAAGGGTTTCATAACCAGGTCGCTTTCCGTTCCCAAAATATCCGACAGGAGAAGTTCATTTCCATTCCAATCGGTGCTGAGGGGTTCGTCAAAGGGTATTTCCGTCTTCTGGTGGGCAGTCTTCCGCAGATGCATCAGGATCTCGTTTTCGATACACCGGGAAGCATAGGTGGCCAGCTTGATATTCTTGGCCGGTTTATAGGTCCCCACTGCCTTAATGAGGCCGATGGTCCCAATGGAAATCAGGTCCTCCAGCCCCACACCTGTGTTTTCAAACCGACGTGCAATGTATACTACCAACCGAAGATTGTGTTCGATGAGCCGATTGGCAACGCTCTTCTCCCCAGCCTCCAGACGAGTAATGCAAATACTCTCCTCCTCCCGGCTAAGAGGGGCAGGCAGAACATCACTGCCCCCGATGTACATGACCTTCCCAGGAAGCCAAAGCCCCCATTTGGCCAGCCGAATCCGTAATCTCCACCACCACTTCATCCCATCATCCTCCTTTTATCCCTCTGCCCCGATCAGGGCACTGTAATTTCCTCCGTCAGACACCGGCGTAGGTGACAGCGCAGTCAGACAGTTCCGACGGCGCCACCCTCTGCACTCCACCCGATCCACCCGCAGGGCCAGCAGGAGACCACAGTCCACCCCCACAGCCCGGTAGGGCAGCAACTGAAACCGCATCCCTACCTTGGCGCTCAAGCCCTCCAAAAGGGCCACAGGGTCCGACAGGGCAGTCAGATCCTGCCCGTCCAGTTCCGGCAGCAGATCTCGAATCTTTTCTCCCTCTACCACCACCACCGGATGTCCGGTGAGGGGATCCCGCAGGGTGTTTCCCGTGTCACGCAGGGCCAGCAGGGTCACCTTGCGGTCTTCCCGGATGAGGGTCAGGGGAACTAGCTCCCCCCTGGGCCCAGCATGTGAAAACTCTCCTCGAAGAAGCAGGGAAAGACAGCCATAGCTGAGAGCTGCGGCAATCAGGATGCCACGCATCCCCAGAGATGGACCCAGGACCCCGGCACCAACCGTCGGCTCCCCCCGGAGCATGCACAGCAACAGAAGGCCGCCGCCAAAAGCGCAGGCCAGGACCAAAAACACCCCGCCGATCCGAAGCAGTCGTTCCGACCGGCCGTAGGCTGTCAAAAGCATGAACACGGCAGCGGCGGCTTTACAGACAGGGTGCTCCAGGAACCCCCATTGGGGCAGCAGGGAAAGGACAGCATAGGCAGTCCCGAGAAAGGCTCCCAGCCCACACCCTCCCAGATGGACCGGCTCCCCATCCAGCTTCCCTGCACACATCAGAAGAAGACAGTTCACCAAAAAATTCAAAAGGACAAAGCTGTCCAGGTACACCTCAGTCACAGCTTCCCTCCTCTCGCAGTTCCTCCCCATTATAGGCTGGGTCCCCTTCAAAAAAAGTCAGAAGTGCGAGGTGCAAAAATAAAAACAGAAAAAGACCCGCGGCCGGCGAGTCTTTTTCTGCTTCACACACACATTTATAGACATGCATTATTTATGCATTCACGCAATCCAAAACAGCCTCCCGGAAATGAACAGGGGAAAGCTGCAGGCGGTTGAAAAGATCGGTAAGATGAACCACATTCTCCCGCTGGAAGGAGACATCCTGAACGGCGTCCATCTGGATCCAAGCTCCTTCCCAGTCACCCATACACTGAATGCCGTAGGTCAGATAGTCCACACCATCATGCTCCAACCGGGAGGTCAGAACCTGATACCGAACACTTCGGGGGGAAGTTTGGACTCCATTTTCCATTTCACGTCTGTACTCTGTCATATCATGCTGCCTCCTTTCATAAATTTGCACTTTACGCATGAAAAAAAGGATGATATACTGTCTCTGGAGAAATTCCCTGTATTTTAGACAAAAACCGCACGTTTTCCGTTCCATCAGGTCACTTCACAGGTTTTTTACCCAGCAACTCAAACCTTTTTCTTATCTGTGGTTATCCTACTCCATTCGACAGAAAACGTCAATGTCATATCTTCACAGGTGTGTCGGACGGACTCCATTTCTGATAAAATACGTATTCAAAGGTGATAAAATGGCCATTCACAACCAACTCAAGCAACTGAAAGAGAAAAGAAAGCTGACCAACCAGCAGCTTTCCGACCTGTCCGGGGTCCCCATCGGCACAGTCAACCGGATCCTCTCTGGCCAGACTGACAATCCCAGCTTCCAGTCAGTCTGCGACATGGTCATGGCCATGGACGGCTCTCTGGATGAGCTGGTGGGCATCAAGGAGGAGGCTTCCCCCTCTGACAAGAAGTCTTCCAGCAAAGAGATCATCCAGCTCTACGAGGGTATCATCGCCGACAAGGAGAAATGGATGATCCGCCTATTCACCTGCTGCTGTGTGCTGACCCTGGTGCTCATTGGCATCGTTGCCTTTGACTTGCTCAACCCCCATATTGGTTTCTTCCAGTCCTGAGACTACAAAAAACGGCTGCCGTTGGCAGCCGTTTTTCTTTTGCATGCTTATTCATTAATTGGATGTTTATCCACCATAGTGCTTGATGAGAGCCTGGGTTCCCAGGTCGCCGAAGCCCTCTCCCTCCAAAACACGATAGTTCTGCAGGACCTGAGCCAGGACATCCAAAGACAGACCGCTGGCCCGGGCCTCCTCCAGGGCAAGCCCCATATCCTTCACAAAGTGCTTCAGGAAGAAGCCTGGGGCATAGTCCCCAGCCACGATCTTCTCTCCAAAGGCATCCAGCTGCTTGCTGCCCGCCGCACCGGTGGCCAGGGAATCGATGAGGACATGAAGGTCCAGCCCCTTGGCCTTGGCGTAAGTCAGAGCTTCACAGACCCCGGACAGAGTCCCTGCGATCATGATCTGGTTGGCCATCTTGGCGTGCTGTCCGCAGCCGGCTTCCCCCTGGTAGTTGATGTTGGTGCCCATGGCCTGAAAAAGGGGCATACAGGTCTCATAGTCCTCTTTGTCGCCGCCCACCAGGATGGAAAGGGTACCATTCTTTGCTCCCGTGTCGCCGCCGGTAACGGGAGCATCCACCACCCGGTAGCCCCGCTCCTTGCCCTCTGCGTAGAGCTTCTCTGCCAAGGCAGGACTGGTGGTGGTCATGTCGATCAGCAGCGCTCCGGGCTCTGCCGCTTCCAGAATGGCCCCTGGGCTGAAATAGACCTCCTCTACGTCCTTGGGATAGCCCACCATGGTAACGACGGCTTCACAGCCCTTGACACAGTCGGCAATGGTATCATGAAACATGGCTCCGTCTGTGATCACTTCCTCCACTTTTGCCCGTGTTCGAGCATAAATGTGGAGCTCAAACCCTGCCTTCATAAGATTGCGGACCATGGACTTTCCCATGATGCCCACACCGATCCAAGCAATTTTCTTCATGCTCCTACCTCCTTTGGGTCTTGTTGTTTTCATTGTACCACGGTTTCTTTCGGATAGAAAGAAAAAGACGGGCAGGATCTCTCCTGTCCGTCTTTTATGTTACTCAGTTGTGGTCTCGCCTTCGCCTTCAGCAGGGGCATCGGTATTTTCCTCAGGTGCTGCCGCATCCTCGCCGGCACCGGCAGTACCCTCAGGGGGAGCAGCGTCCTCTTCCGGTTCTGCACCGGTGGACTCGCTCTCATCGTGGGTCTCACTGTCAGGGTTGGGCACCACGGTGACCGCAATCTCAGCGGTCTGCTCGCCTGCGGTGGCCTTGATGATGGCAGTACCCACCTCACGGGCCTCGATGACACCGTCGTCATTGACACGGGCCACGGAGTTGTCGCTGCTGCTCCAGGAGAGCTTGGCAGGGGTCATATCCTCAGACTCCATGATAACGGTGGCGTTTACGGTATAGGCCTGGCCGGAGATGATCTCCACCACTTCTTCGGTGAACTTGATATCCTTCACGCCGGGGGCCACATCCACCACCATGACAGTGTCTTCCACAGTTTCACCGTTGACGGTGGCAGTGATGGTCACGCTGCCATTGCTCTTGGCCAGCAGGGTGCAGGTGGCGCCGTCCCCGTCCACGGAAATCACACCGTTGTCGCTACTGCTCCACTGGATGTCATAGGTCTCCGCTTCAGACAGGCCAGTGACGGTGGCAGTGGCAGTCTCGGACACCACAATGGTCTTGGAAGAAATGGACAGGGCGTAATCAGATCCGCCGCCGCCAATGAAGGACTTGAGGATCAGGGCCGCCAGAATAATGATCACCAGACCAACGACAATGGGCACGATCTGGATTCCACTCTTCTTACTCTTTTTCTTGCCTTTTCTCTGTCCGCTGGGGCGGCTGCCATTCCGGGAGCCATTACCGGAGGGGCGGCCATTGCGGTTGCCGCCGGAGCGGGCGTAGTCCCGGTCGTAATCCCGACTGGAGCGGGAGGAAGAGCCCCGGCTGCTGCCAGAGGAACGGCTGCGTGCGGAACTACGGTCATCCCAGTTGGGGGCAGTGCGCTCCCAATCGGAGAAGTCATCGTAAGTATTGCGGCGGGAAGAGCCGTAGCCACGGTCATAGTCCCGGGAAGAACGGCTGCTGTAACCCCGGTCATAATCCCGGTCGTAGCGGTAATCATCCCGGCTGCTGTAACCTCGGTCGTAATCTTTGCTGTGGCCACGGTCATAGTCCCGGGAAGGCCGACCGCTGCTGCGGTCAGAACGGCCACGGGAGGACCGGCTGTAATCATCGTAATCGTCGTATCTCATAATCATATCCTCCTGACCCCTGTGTGATAAGGGGAAGTCATCGGGTTTCTTGTTTTATCGCATAGTTCAAAGTATTATAACACATCTCGCCCCCAGAGAAAACACCCAATTTGTAAAGATTCTGAGAAATCCTGTCACACTTCTTGGTCATTTCCTTCTTTACGACTTTACCAAGAGAAAGAATCATGCTATAATTGTTTTGTATTTCCCAAATAACGACCCATTTCGCAGCCAGAGGTGTATTTGCCATGAAACTGACCTTCCAGCGTCTTGACCCGGACGGGAATATCACCCTGTTGGTGATGACTCCCGTCCCCAAAGAGGACTACCAGACCATCGCCGCCAAACTGCTCTCCATCCGGGAACTGGATGCAGAGCAAGTTGGCTTTCTGGTCCCGCCCCAGCTGGGCGGTGTCGTCCGCCTGGAAATGATGGGCGGGGAATTCTGCGGCAATGCCCTTCGGTGTGCCGGCCTGTACTATGCGGCCGGCCAGGGTTTCCGCCGGTCCCGGACTTTCCCCGTGGAGATCAGCGGATATGACGCCCCTCTATCTGTCCAGGTGAATCCCCTCACCGGCCAGGTCATGGCAGAGATGCCCCTGCCCAAAGAGATCCTCCCCTGCCAGCTCTTCGGGGAATCGGCCAAGGCTGTGTCCATCCCCGGCATCCTCCATGCCATCTCCCAGCTGGACCAAAAAACCAGTGAGGAAGAAATCCGCCAAACCCTCCGCCAGCTGACCGAGACCTACAAGGTTCCTGCAGCCGGAATCATGTTCTGGCAGTTCCGTAAAAAGTCTATGGAGCCTGTGGTCTATGTGCGGGATACGGATTCCCTGTACTACGAGCGCAGCTGTGCTTCGGGCAGCACTGCGGTAGCTGCCTGGAATGCTTTGAACGCCCGGAAAGACGGCCAGCACAAGCTGGACATCCGACAGCCCGGCGGAGTGATTTCCACCACAGCCTTTGTCAAGGACAGTAAGCTCCAGCAGATCACCATTGGGGGCAAGGTCAATCTGGGTCCCATCTATGACATTGAATTTTGACAGCAAAAAGCCTGGAACCATCGGTTCCAGGCTTTTTCCAATCAGTCGTTCAGCAGATTTGCCTTATCAAGAGCGTAGAAGATCAGGCTGATGACCACAGCGGTGACCGCCGCCAGGGTCATGCCGGAAATGGACACGCTGCCAAAGGAAATGGTCAGACCGGAAAGACCCGCCACAAAGACCACGGAGGTCAGAATCAGGTTGCGGTTCTTGCTGTAGTCCACCTGCTTGTCCACCAGAATGCGAAGGCCGGAGGTGCCGATCATGCCGTACAGCAGGAAGGTGATGCCGCCGATGACATCACCGGGAATGGTGGTAATAAACGCAGACAGGGGACCCACGAAGGCCATGAGGATGGAGAAAATACCTGCGCCAGCGATGACGCGAGTAGAGTACACGCCGGTAACCGCCATGACGCCGATGTTCTCGCCGTAGGTAGTGGTAGGGACACTGCCCACCAGGCCGGAGATGGCGCTGGAAATGTTATCGCCCAGGAGGGAACGATGGAGGCCGGGATCCTTCAGCAGGTCACGGTCCACGATCTTGCCTGTGACCACCTGGTGGCCAATGTGCTCGGCGGAGATAACCAGAAGGACGGGGCAGATGGTGAGGATGGCCTGAAGGTCAAACTTGGCCAGATGGAACTGGGGCATGGTAAAGAGGGCGGTCTCTTTCAGAGGGGTAAAATCCACAATGCCCACGGCACAGGCAGTCAGGTAGCCGCAGACCATGGCAATGAGCAGAGGGATCACCGAGAAGAAACCACGGAAGAGAACACTGCCGAAGATGGCCACACCCAGGGTGACGGCAAAGACCAGCACATCCCCCATCTCCATGGTGGGGCTGATCATGAGGCCACCGGCAGGGTTGACCGTCATAAGATCCGCACCGATGGCACCACCCTTAACGGTGTTGGAGGCCAGTTCCAGACCAATGAGGGCAACCACAGGGCCCATAGCTGCCGGAGGCAGAACGATGTCGATCCAATCGGTACCAAACTTCCAAACGATGAGGGCCACCACGCATCCCAGCAGGCCCACCACAACGAAGCCGCCCTGGGCGTATTCAAAACCCATTTCGGCAATGACAATGCCTGCCGGAGCCAGGAAGGCGAAGCTGGAACCCAAATAGGCCGGAGCCTTGCCCTTGGTGATCAGAATAAAAAGCAGAGTGCCCACGCCGTTCATCAGCAGAACGATACCGGAGTGGATACCAAAGAGGATGGGGACCAGCACAGATGCGCCGAACATGGCAAAGACATGCTGGATGCTCAGGGGAATCATCTGCCCCAGGGGCAGACGGTCTTCCACCTGGATAATTCTTCTCTTACCCATGATTTCAAATCTCCTCTCGAAGTGTTTTCGGGACAGTATACCACATATTTTGATGGTCTGCAATTGTTTTCACCCCAAAGAAGACACGAGAAACGGCCTGTTCCAGTTTCGGAACAGACCGTTTTAAGATTGGCTGAATGGAATTAGACGTACATCCGGACCACCCAGTAGATGACCACCACCAGGAGGACAGGGAAGACGATGCAGATGTAGGGCTTCATCCAGTTATACACACGGATGGGACCGGTGGCACCTGCGTTGGCCTCTTCCTGGAACTTTTGGAATCCCCAGCGGCGGATGACATAGACCACCATGAGCAGAGCGCCCAGGCCCATGCACAGGCTGGCGATGAAGTCGGAGAAGTCGAACAGGCCCAGGCCCATGACCTTGATCTGGGCAATGGCACCGCTGCCGAAGGACAGGGTGAAGAGGATGCTGAACAGGTACTGGGCCACCACAATGACGGTAGCAGCCTTCTTGCGGCCCCAGCCTCTGGAGTCGCAGATGGTGGCCACCAGGGCCTCAGAACCGCCCAGGATGGAGGTAAAGCCAGCAAAGAACACGCAGATCATGAACAGAGCACCGAAGATGGTACCGAAGGAGCCCATGGCGTTGAACAGCTGGGGCAGGGTGATGAAGATCAGGGAGGGGCCTGCAGTGGGCTCGATGTTAAAGGCAAACAGAGCGGGCACGCAGATCAAACCTGCCAGAACGGCCACCAGAGTGTCCAGCACAGCGGTCAGGGTGACGGACTGGGTCAGGTTGCTGTCCTTGCCGATATAGCTGCCGTAGACGAAAGCACAGCACATACCGATACCGATGGAAAAGAAGACCTGAGTGGCTGCAGCAGCGATACTGTCGGTGGTAACTGCAGAGAAGTCGGGGGTGACATACCACTTCAGACCATCCAGGGCACCGGGAAGGGTGTTGGCGTAAATCGCCAGAATGATCATAATAACAAACAGGGTGGGCAGGAGGACGGAACAGACCTTTTCCACGCCCTTCTTCACGCCGGAAACCAGGCACAGCCACAGAAGGAAAGCCTGCACAGCAGCAAAGGCCAGGATGATGGGGTCGCCGCAGAAGGAGCCGAAGACCCCAGCGATCTCATCGGGGGTAAGCCCCTGAAGAGATCCGGTGACGATCTTGAAGATATATCCGCCGGTCCAGCCGCCCACGATCATGGTGGCGTAGCTGACAATGATGAAGATGGCTACACAGCCCAGCCAGCCGATGGAACTCCAGCCGGTCTTTTTCCCCTCCAGCTTTCGCATGCCTCCGATGGGAGACAGCTGGGAGGATCGACCCAGGGTGAGCTCAATGAGGAAGGCAGGCACGCCGATGATGAGCACGATGATCAGATAGACCATCAGGAAGGCACCGCCGCCGTTGTTGCCCACCACGTAGGGGAACTTCCAGAGATTGCCGATGCCGATGGAGAAGGCGGCCATACTCATGATGAAGCCCAGACGGGAGGCAAAGCCTCTCTTAGTTTCCAATGTAATCTCTTCCTTTCAAAAAGGCTGCCTCTTACTTGTAGAGCAGATCCTCGCAGTACTTGTAAACGAACTCGGTGGGAGTGATGCCCTGCTCCTTGGCGCCGTTCAGGGACAGGATGGTGTTGGCAGTCATGATCTCCTCCACCTTGGCACGCAGGGAAGCCTCGTCGCCGTCAAAGAGGTACTCTTCTGCGCCGCAGATGACACCTGCAGT
>JAFZEB010000166.1 GCA_017560855.1 Ruminiclostridium sp. | reverse complement strand
GCGGTTCTTCTGAGCATCATGGCGGTGGATGCTAAGGTGCAGGTGCCGTTGTTCTCCTGGGTCAGGAAGACCTCCTGCTGGTTGATCTCCTCGAAGGTGGCTGCCATGGCGGACATAGGCACCAGGGCCACCAACATCAAAACCGTCATCAAAATGCTCAAAATGCGCGCTCGCATCGGATCACTCCAAACTTAATCAAATGAGTAGAGAAAGAGGCCTGGGCCTCGTTTGTTACAATTCAGCGGTTCACTCGTAACATTTGTTACCGCTTTGTAATAATACCATAGTTCTACCGTCTTGGGAACCCTTTTGCGGCATTTTTTCGCCTTTTTTTGTTGCCAAATTGTTAATATTTTTGGATGCGCTGGCAGGTTGCACAGTCCACCATTTTTGTTGCCTTTTCATTTTGTTTAATTCGTCAATTCGACGAAGCTACAGGTAATACCACCGGGTCAAAGGCAGACAGCCGGGGCAGGTCCTCCTCCCCGGCCCAGACCCGTCCCGGGAAGGTGGCCAGAAGGGCATCGGACTGCCCCGGTTCCGCCGCCACAGACAAAAGACAGGGCCAGTCCAGGGCCCCCTCCTGGATGGCCCGGCAAAGGGGTTCCAGGTCGGTTCCCTCCCGGGGGCAGGTGAGGTCTGTAAGGACCAGTTCATCGAACCCCAGGGCGGCCACCTCCCGGCAGATCTCGGTCAAATAAGAAAGGGTCTCCTCCCTGGCTGGGTCCAGCCAAGTCTGACCGGAGGGGTCCACCCAGGCAGAGCCGCTCTCCCGCAGGAGGGCCAGATCCCGATCCTGCCCCGCCCGGTCATCAGCCAGACAGGAGATCAGGGCCACTGTGTGCAGGTCTTCCCGAGCGGTGATGGCCCGGATGGCCTGGTTCCGGGCAGGGTCCCCCGAGGAGGCTCCCCAGTCCATGGCCCGGGGCAGCCGGGACACATAGCCCAGCTTCCCATCGGGGGATTTCATGGAAAGGACCACTCCTCGGGTCCCGGCGGGGATGGGCTGGGCAGGGTCTTCCAGATACAGAAAGGGGCCATGGAAGAGGCTCTGATCGGCCACCCCCAGAGCGGGGACGGCAGGCAGGACCACCGATTCCCCCTCCTCCCCCCATTGAGCGGGGTCCAGGATCCCCCAGGTGCACAGCAGGAGGAAGCCCCCGGCCAGCAGGCCGGAGAAGCAGAGGATGCGGAAACCAATCTTTTTGACTTCTTTCATAGGCTGTGCTCCTTCCAACTTGGGTTGCCCCTCATCCGCCCACTTACGTGGGCACCTTCTCCCCTGGGGGGAAGCTGTCTGCGAAGCAGACTGATGAGGGGAACAGGTCCCAACCCACGTGGGTACCTTATGTACTGAATAACCTCAGCAGCATCAGCAGCCCAAACCCCGGTACCCCCAACATCCCCAGGGTCAGGGCGTTCAGGAGGTTCACCCCCAACTGCAGCCCCGTCAGGATGCCGCTCTGAGCCCACAGGGCCAGAAAGCCCAGCCCCACCAGAGACCGGGCCAGCACCTTCCCCGCCCAGAACAAGGGCCGATGGAAAATGGCCAGAAGCAAAATAGCCGCCATGAAAACGGACAGCCAGGGGCCGTCCAAGAGCCAGGTCATGGGCCCTCCCCCTTTTCCAGAGATTTCATCTGCCGCAGCAAATAGGTGTGCTTGGCCCGAAGGGCGTTGATCTCGTACAGGTAGTATTCCAGCAGGTCCCCATCCGTTGTCTGATCAAAGCCCGCCCGGGCGGCGTTCAGGTCCCGTCGGGTCTCCTCCAGGCTCAGCCGGAGCCGCTGGCCCCGGGATGGGGTCTTCTCCCTTGCCATGGAGCCTCCCTCCTTCGTCGATACAGTATATGGATAGCCTGCGCCGGTATGCCGGGATTATACTAGTTTTTAATAAAATGCTTTCACATCATTTTATCAAGAATGCGTATTATGCAGGAAATGAAAATATCCTCTTTCCAAAATATTTAAATATGGTATACTAGAGATATTAAGATGCCAACACCCCCACACCTGCGAGGTATTTGATATGAAGAAACTGTTCCATCGTTCCCTCTCCCTGGTCCTGGCCCTTGTGATGGCCCTGACCCTGGCGGTTCCCGCCCTGGCAGCTCCCCCCACGGAAATCACCGTGGAGCCCCAGTCTGCCGCCCTGACCGTGGGAGAGACCCTCACCCTCACTGCCAAGCTGACCCCCGAAGGGGCCGACACCACCGGTCTGGTCTGGTACTCCGATGCCCCCCAGGTGGCCTCGGTCACCCAGGCGGGTGTGGTCACCGCTCTGGCAGCGGGCACGGCCTTCATCGGCTACCACATCCAGGGACAGCCCACCCCCTCCGGCGGGTGCACCGTCACCGTCACGGCAGGGACCTCTGACCAGCCTGCCTCCCCCGATACTCCCCCTGCCAACGACCGGTTGGTCCTGTCTGCCGCAGAGCAGAGCGTCCAGGCAGGCCAGTATCAGACCCAGGCCCTGCACGCCCCGGACGCCAAGGTGATGAACGGAGACACCGATGTCACCGCCAGCTACACCCTGACCTATGCCTGGACCGAGAACGACCTGCCCATGGTGGGTGCCGAGACCACCCTGCTGACCCCTGTGTTCCTGGGCGATATGGTCGTGACCTGCACCGTCACCGCTGTGAGCAAGGAAAGCCCCGCTCAGACCCTCACCGCTTCCTGCACCTACCGGGTGGATGTCCTCCCCGGCACCATGATCGAGGGTGTCACCGAGGCCGGTGACGGCCCCAAGGCCCTCTCCGCCATCTTCGACCTGGAGGGCAAGCTCTCCCTGGCAGACCAGCTCACCAAGGGGATGGAGGACTCCCTGGAGACCCCCGCCATTGCAGGCCTGAAGCACGTGGTCTTTTTCCCCGATACCGTCACCGGTAAGAATGTGGGTTCCCTGAACGTGAAGGCCGACACCAAGTACACCTTCGGCACCACCGGCCAGAAATTCGCCGACCTGGTCTTCACCCCTGTGATGGAGGGCACTTACACCATCCACTTCATGGCCTACGGCACCGAGACCTACTACGGCCAGCTGACCATCGCTGTGTTCGGCCAGACCTCTCCCGAGGACGGTGCCATCCGCTGCACCAGCTCCGGCTTCACCTTCTCCGGCTCGGACTTCACCTTTGAAGACTCCTCTGACCCCGTGGTGGCCATGGTCTTCGGACAGCCCGCCGTGGGCAGCCTCCTGCGGGACTTCACCAAGGGCAACGGCACCCCCGCCGCCGGGGAGCGTTACTACATCGACTCCTCCGCCTACGGTGACTACCACGTCTCCACCCTGACCTATCTGCCCGCCCCCGGTTACGCAGGCTTTGTCAACATCCCCGTGACCTATTACACCCGGGCCGGTCAGGCCATCTCCCAGACCATTCTGGTGGAGGCCATCAGCAAGACCACTTCCGACCAGTTCCTGGATGTGACCCCCAGCACCGTGGGCACCTGGGCCGCCAACGCCATCGACTTCGCCTACGACAGCGGCCTCATCAACGGCGTGGAGCCCACCACCTTTGCCCCCAACACCGCCATGACCCGGGCCATGCTGGTGACCGTCCTCTATCGTGCCGCCGGCAGCCCCGAGATCACCGTTTCCACCAACTTCACCGACCTGAATGTGGGTGACTACTACTACAGCGCCGTGGTTTGGGCCAACGTCAACGGCATCGTCAACGGCGTGGACGACACCCACTTTGCCCCCGATGCGCCCGTGACCCGCCAGCAGATCTCCGCCATCCTCTACCGCTATGCCAAGTTCACCGGCAATCTGGTGGAAAACCAGGGCAGCCTGGAGGGCTACACCGACAAGGCCCTGGTGGAGCCTTACGCTGTCTCCCCCATGGCCTGGGCCGTGGGCGAGGGGATCATCTCCGGCACCACCCCCACCACCCTGTCCCCCCTGGACCACGCCACCCGTGCCCAGGTGGCCGTGATGCTCCACCGGTATCTGGTGTGATCACGCTTTCCACATGACAAAAGCCCGCAGCCAATTGGCTGCGGGCTTTTTTATCCTCTAGGATTATGAACGATGTCTGTTGAGTTCCGCCTCTACGGCTTTGATCTTCATTTCCTCGGTGAATGCTTTGAACCCGCCCATGATCTCCTCATCGGTCAGGCAGTCCTCGGTATTGATCTTGCTCAGTGCGGCGATCATCTCTGCCTCGTTTTCCCGCACTACCTCTGGATAGAAGGCGGCTGCACCGTAAAGCTCCTGGAAGGGCTGGGTGGTAACCGAGTACTCTACCTTCCGAAGGGACTCCACATGCTGGCAGACCGCATACAGATGGGCCACCGCCTCGGTGTAATCGAACTGGTTCCACCGTGCCTCGCATCCCTCCAAGCTGGTAATGGCAAAGGAGATCTCCTGGATGGCCATATGCCGACCGCGTTCCTCCTGGGTGGGTTCGTTGGCAAGGAAATAAATGACCACTACATTAAGCAGCAGAGACAGCACCAGAACAATAGGGACAACTTTTTGTTTCATGGCTTACTCTCCCTCCTGCATTTGTGCGATGGTTTCCATGATGCTCTGCAGGGCATGTTCCATCTGCTGGATCCGGGTCTCGTCGTAGAGCTGAGAGGTCTCCTCCAGGGACATGGCCAGGATGAGCTCCTCCAGGTTGGCCTCTACGGCCTCCGGGTAGTAGAGCATCCGATTCCATAAATCAAAAAGGAGGCCCTCCCAGGGACTAAACTCATCTTTCAAGATCCGGTAGGATGCCTGGTAGGCCCCGTATACAAAAGAGGTGGCAGAATCAAACAGGGCCTCTGCATGTTCCGGGTCCTCTCCAGCCTGAATTTTCTCCAGAAAGGAAGCTGCAAAGCCCATTTCACGCAGGGTAACGGACGCATGGTATTCCTGGACCTCCCGGTCTGCCCGGACCACCATCACGGCAAGCGCCAGGTTGGCCAGCAGGGAGACCGCCAGCAAAATGGGAAGGAATTTCTTTTTCATATGTCCTCCTTTTCCAGGGGGCGGAGCGTATGAATTTATTTTACTACAAAAATGGTATTTTGACAAGAGAACCCCAGGCCGGAGTCCCACCAAAGTCCCTTCCACTTGACAGTGTACGCAAATTTGTTTTATGATAAAGGGTAATCTAATGATTAAATTGGGTTAGTAGGCCCATTTCTATAGATAAGGAGAAATCCCATGGCAAAAACCAAGCAGGAATACGGCAATGAATCCATCTCCATGCTGGAAGGTGCCGACCGAGTCCGAAAGCGACCCGGCGTCATCTTCGGCTCCGACGGCCTGGAGGGCTGCGAGCACGCCGTCTTCGAAATTTTGTCCAACTCCATCGACGAGGCCCGGGAGGGCTACGGCAATGAGATCATCGTCACCCGCTACCGGGATGGCCGCATCCAGGTGGAGGACTTCGGCCGCGGCTGCCCCGTGGACTGGAACGAAAAGGTAGGCCGCTATAACTGGGAGCTGGTCTTCTGCGAGCTCTACGCCGGCGGCAAGTATGAGAACAACACCGGTGAAAACTACGAATACTCCCTGGGCCTCAACGGCCTAGGCTCCTGCGCCACCCAGTACGCCTCGGCCTTCATGGACGTGGTGGTCCGCCGGGACGGCAAGCGGTATGACCTCCACTTTGAAAAGGGTTCCCTGGTGGGGGAGATGAAGGTCTCCCCTGCTGACCGGAAGAAGACCGGCACCTCCATCACGTGGCTGCCCGACCTGGAAGTCTTCACCCAGACCGACATCCCCGTGGACTACTTCACCGATGTCCTCCACCGTCAGGCGGTGGTGAACGCCGGGGTGGTCTTCAAGTTCCGCAACCAGGGAGAGAAGGGCTTTGAGGAGACCGTCTTCACCTATGAAAACGGCATCGCCGACTACGTGGCTGAGCTGGCCGGGGAGAACCCCCACACCCCCATCCAGTTCTGGGCCGGAGAGCGGACGGGCAAGGACCGGGCCGACAAGGCCGAGTACAAGGTCAAGCTCTCCTGCGCCTTCTGCTTCTGCCCCTCCGTGAAGGTGGTGGAACACTACCACAACTCCTCCTGGCTGGAGCACGGCGGTTCCCCGGAAAAGGCCATGCGCTCCGCCTTCCTGTCCGCCATGGACGGCTGGCTGAAGCAGAACGGCAAATACACCAAGAACGAAGCCAAGATCACCTGGCCCGACGTCCAGGAGACCCTGATCTTCGTGTCCAATAACCTGTCCACCCAGACCTCCTACGAGAACCAGACCAAGAAGGCGGTCACCAACAAGTTCATCCAGGAGGGCATGACCGACTTCCTGCGGGAGAATCTGCAGATCTTCCTGCTGGAAAACCCCCAGGCGGCAGAAGAGGCCGCCCGCCAGATCCTGGTGAGCAAGCGCAGCCGTGAGGCCGGCGAAAAGGCCCGCCTGTCCATCAAGAGTAAGAGCCTGGCCGGTTCCGTGGACATCGCCAACCGGG
>JAFZEB010000165.1 GCA_017560855.1 Ruminiclostridium sp. | reverse complement strand
GTCAGCCGCAGGTGGTTGGTGCCCACCAGGGTGCTGGAGTAGATGACCGGCTCGTCGCCGCCGAAGGGTGCCACGGTGACGAAGGGCAGGTTCTCGTAGTAGCCGTCCAGGATGCTGTAGATGTTGTAGGCGGTGGGTGCGCCGGGGATCATGTCGTTTTGAAGCAGGATGGTGGTGGCCATGCCCTGGATGTAGTCGCCCAGGATGGGGTGGAAGACCGGGGGGCGGTCCAGGCCGCACACATGGCACATCTCCGGCAGATGCTTGTGGTTGAGGGTGGTGCCGTAGATCCGGGCAGAGGCGTGACGGGGGTCACGGTCCGGGTCCTGGTACTCGGCAATGAGCTTCTTGCCGCCCCCGGAGTAGCCCGTCAGGGAGTAGCAGTGGAGGGGCTGGTCGGGGAAGATCAGGCCCATCTGGGCCAGGGGGTACACGGCAGAGATGAAGCCGGAGGCGTGGCAGCCGGGGTTGGCCACCCGCTTGGATTTTATGATGGCCTCCCGGTGACGGGGGGACAGCTCAGGGAAGCCGTAGTCCCAGCCGGGAGCCGTCCGGTGGGCGGTGGAGGCGTCGATGACCCGGGTGTTGGGGTTGTCGATCATGGCTACAGACTCTCGGGCAGCGTCATCGGGGAGACACAGGAAAACCAGGTCGGCGGCGTTGAGAAGCTTCTTTCGCTCGGCGGGATCCTTGCGCTTTTCGTCGTCGATGAGCAGCAGCTCGATGTCGGTGCGGGGGGTGAGCCGGTCATAGATCTGCAGACCGGTGGTGCCCTCCTTGCCGTCAATGTATACTTTGGGTTTCATGGTGTCCTCCTGGTCACTGTCTCTCGGCTACGAAGGCTTCGATGGCTGCGATCTGGCGCGCCACTTCGACTGCTGCGGGGCCGCCGATGGCCTTACGGCCGTTGACGCAGTTCTTCATGTACAGGGCCTGATAGATGTCCTCCTGGAACAGGTCGGAGACCTCCCGGAACTCTTCCAGGGTCAGGGTGTCCAGGTTCTCGCCCTGCTCGATGCAGGTGTGGACCAGCTTGCCAACCACCATGTAAGCCTCCCGGAAGGGCAGACCCTTCTTCACCAGATAGTCGGCGCAGTCGGTGGCGTTGATGAAGCAGCCATCCAGAGCCGCCCGGCGCATATTCTCAGGCTTGACGACCATGGTGTCGATCATGGAAGCGAAAACGGGCAGACACATCTTCACGGTGTCGATGGTGTCGAAGACGGGCTCCTTGTCCTCCTGCATGTCCTTGTTGTAGGCCAGGGGGATGCCCTTCATGACGGTGAGCAGGGTGATGAGGGAGCCATACACACGGCCGGTCTTGCCCCGGACCAGCTCGGCCACGTCGGGGTTCTTCTTCTGGGGCATCATGGAGGAGCCGGTGGAGTAGGCGTCATCCAGTTCCACATACTTGAACTCCCAGGAGCACCACAGGATGATCTCCTCGGCGAAGCGGCTCAGGTGCATCATGAGGATGGAGCAGGCAGACAGGAACTCAATGGCGAAGTCACGGTCAGAGACGGAGTCCAGGGAGTTGTCGGTGGGCTTGGCGAAGCCCAGCAGCTCTGCGGTCCGGTTGCGGTTGATGGGGTAGGTGGTGGTGGCCAGAGCACCGGCACCCAGGGGGGACTCGTTCATACGCTCCAGGCAGTCCTCCAGACGGGTCACGTCACGCTTGAGCATGTTGGCGTAAGCCATCAGGTGGTGGGCCAGGGTAGAGGGCTGGGCACGCTGCAGATGGGTGTAACCGGGCAGCAGGGTGTTGACATTTTCCTTGGCCTTGTTGACCAGAATGGTTTCAAAGTTCAGGATGATGTTGATGATCTCCTGGATCTCTTCACGGACATACATACGGAAGTCCACGGCGACCTGGTCGTTGCGGCTGCGGGCAGTGTGCAGACGCTTGGCGGTCTGACCGATGCGGCTGGTCAGCAGGGATTCGATGTTCATGTGGATGTCTTCCATGTCTACGGTGAACTCCACGTTGCCTGCTTCAATGTCTGCCAGGATGGCCTTCAGGCCGTTGATGATGTCCTCTGCCTCCTGGGGGGAGACGATGCCCTGCTCGCCCAGCATGGTGGCGTGGGCGATGGAACCGGTGATATCCTGGCGATATAATCTGGCATCGAATGCGATGGAGGAGTTAAAGTCATTGACTGCGCTGTCGGTTTCCTTCTGGAACCGTCCTGCCCAAAGTTTCATAGTCGTGTTTCCTTTCTCATGTCGGCCTGCAGCCGGATCTATAAAAATGGCTGAGAGCAGGAGGCGGAAAACCGCTCCTGCCCCAAAGCCTCGCAGAGTTCCGCCGCCTGGAGACGGCGGAACTCCGGTGTCGTTTTGTGGTAGATTACTTCTTCAGCAGGCCCTTCTCACGCAGTGCCTGAACGGTATCGGGCAGGCCCCAGAGGTTAATGAAGCCGGCGGAATCCTTCTGGTCGTAGTCGAAAGCGGACTCGTTGAAGGTTGCGATATCCTCAGAGTACAGGGAGTAGGGGGAAGTGGTGCCGGCGGGGATGATGTTGCCCTTGTAGAGCTTCAGCTTCACAGTGCCGGTGACGTACTTGTTGGCCTCGTTGGCGAAGGCCTTCATGC
>JAFZEB010000164.1 GCA_017560855.1 Ruminiclostridium sp. | reverse complement strand
GTTCCATGCCCCAGCCGATGCAGGCGGCGCTGGCGTGGAAGCGCTCCTTGGAGTCGTTGGTGCCCAGCATGATGACCAGCAGATCGATATATTCGTGGCTTTTCAGCAGGGCCCAGAAATAGGAAAACACATCCATATTTTCGTAGAGGGGGTCGGGAAACACCGTGGTCCGGCCGGACAGGCCCTCTTCGGTGACGAGATAATCGTCGCCCAGGGCCTTTTGCAGAAGACAGGTCCAGCGTTCGTCTTCGTTGAAGCGGATGCCGCCGTCGGCGCAGTCGTTGGGATCTGCGCAGTATCCGTGGGTATTGGAATCGCCGATGCACACAATATGTTTTTTCATAATGCCCTCCTATAAAAAATAGTAAAGACCTGCCGGCGGGGGCCCTTTTGCCCCTGCGGTTATCAAAACCAGTATATCGAATCCACGGGGAAAAGGCAATAGTGCTATGGTGAAAATACACAGAAAAGATGCGCCTTTTGCTACTGTCATTGTGCATAAAAACACTGTCCTATTTTCTGGTTTTATGATAATTGACTTTTTCTTTGTCGTTAACGATAATATATACACTGGTGTTGGTAAATTTATCGGCATCACGATTCTCCGTCCGGCATTCCATCCGGGTGGGTCATTAAAGAATAGGAGGATAACAAAATGAAAAAATGGATCGCATTGTTGCTGGCTCTGGTCATGGTTCTGTCCATGACTGCCTGCGGCGCCCAGGATGACACCCCTGACGGCGAAACTCCTGATGACGGCGCTTCCACTGGCCTGCCCTATGAGGGCCAGACCCTGACCGTTCTGTACATGTCCGGTGTCTACGCTGACGCTGCCCGTGCCATGGTGCCCGAATTCGAGGCTGCCACCGGCGCCAAGGTCGAAGTCGTTGACTACCCCTACCTGACCCTGCACGAGAAGGCACTGCTGGACCTGACCTCCTATACTGGCTCCTATGACGTCATCGACGTCGCTTCCCAGTGGGACGGCGAGTTCGCACCCTTCCTGGAGCCCCTGACCGACTACATCGCTCGTGACAACTACGACATGACCGTGTGGATCGACAACGTTCTGGCGAACTGCGGCGACTGGCAGGGCACCATCATCGGTATCCCCAACGCCTCCACTCCCCAGACCTTCGCATACCGTACCGACCTGCTGCCCAACGGCATCCCCGACACCTGGGAGGAGTACCGTGAGGCTCTGGCTGCTGTCCAGAATATCGACGAAGGCCTGTACGGCGTCACCGTTTCTGAGGTCGCCGGTCAGCTTGGCGGCGTTTTCGACTACGTTCTGTGGTCCATGGGCGGCAACTGGGCCGACGAGGACTGGAACGTCACCATCGACTGCCCCGAGGCAAGAGCTGCTCTGGAGCACCTGTACGCTCTGAAGGACCTGTCCGATCCCGCCAACCTGGCATGGGGCGTTGACGAGTCCATCCAGGCATTCCTGGACGGCAAGGCTGTCGTCTGTGAGACCTGGCCTTCCCTGGGTATCGTCCAGAAGGGCGACGACCCCGCACAGTCCAAGGTCGTTGGCAACTGGGCACTGGATGTCCTGCCCTCCGAGAAGACCGGCCTGACCCTGCTGTCCGCATGGGACGTCGCAATCCCCGCAGGTTCCCAGAACAAGGATCTGGCCTGGGAGTGGATCAAGATGTACACCAGCTACGAGAAGCAGAACGAGTTCTATGACAACCACGGCATCCTGAGCCCCCGCAAGGAGTTCTGGGAGCAGGAGAAGATGGCTGCTCAGGCCGCTGTCCGTGACGCTCTGGACACCGCCAACATGTGGTGGAGAATCCCCGCTTCCGTCGAGGCTGACTCCATGATCAACACCATCGTCGGTTCCTACCTGTCCGATCAGATCGACATCGACGAGGCAATCAAGCAGCTGGATGCAGCTCTGACCGCTGCTCTGGAGAACTCTCCTCCCGAGGAAGGCATCAAGAACTACAACCACTAAGCTTCTGATCAAAACCATCGTTAACATCTAATTTCCGTTTTGGCCGGAGAGATTTCTCTCCGGCCAAAGTTCTAAAAGCCCCTTTTGCCTGCACTCCATACAGGAAAGGTTGATTTGCCTATGAAACTGAAAAAAAGGAGAAGCGATAAATTCGCTTGCTGGGCCTTCCTGACGCCCACCCTGATCTTCCTGGCAGTGACGGCCCTGTTCCCCCTGCTGTACTCTGTCTACCTCAGCTTCTTCCGCCTGAAGCTGAACATGCCCAACCAGACCCCCGTCTTCGTCGGTCTTGCAAACTATGTCAAGATGTTCACCGATACCATGCTCCACACCAGCACCGTGAACACCGTGGTCTTTGCGGTGATCTCCGTGACGCTGGAGGTCGTTCTGGGCCTGATGGTGGCCATGGTGGTCTGCTCCGACAGCATGTGGGCCCGTGTTGCCACTTCCATTTTCATGATCCCCATGATCATGGCTCCCGTTGCCATCGGTACCCTGTGGCGCATGATGATGGACTCCTCCACCGGCGTTCTGAATTACTTCCTGAGCTTCTTCGGCGTGGATACCATCCAGTGGCTGGCCGACCCCTTCATGGCCAAGGTCTCTGTGCTGCTGGTCAACGTCTGGCAGTTGACGCCCTGGGTCACGGTCATCTGTGCCGCCGGTCTGAAGGCGCTGCCCCAGGACTGCATCCAGGCGGCGCTGGTGGACGGCGCTACCCCCCGGCAGATCTTCTGGAAGATCATTCTGCCCCTGATCAAGCCTGTTCTGGTCATCGTCGTCATGATGCGCTTCACCGACGCATTCAAGGTCTTCGATACCATTTATACCATGACCAACGGCGGCCCCGGCACAGCCACGGAGATGCTGCCCAACTTCATCTACAAGCAGGGCCTGAAGTACTATGACGCAGGCTACGCCGCCGCGCTGGCCATCGTCTTCGTTCTGGTCATGGCCTTCATCACCGTGTTCTTCCTGAGACTGAGAAAGAGGGAGGAGGAGAACGTATGGTAAAGCATCGCAGAACCAAAGACAGAGCATCCTCCGACTATGTCATCAGTAATTTCGCCGGTCCCTTTGTCAAGTGGGGCCTGCTGATCAGCTCCCTGGCGGGCGTTATTTTCCCGCTGTACTGGCTGGCCCTCAGCGCCTTCAAGCTGGACCGGGATCACCGTTCCTATCCCCCGGTCTTCTTCCCCAGTGAGTTCACTCTGGACCATTTCATCGAGGTCTTCACCAAGAATCAGCTCCTGCAGAACCTCATCAACTCTGCCACTATTTCCGTCGTGACCACCGTCATCACCCTGCTGGTTGGCTCCATGGCCGCCTACGCAGTCCAGCGTGGTCCCCTGGGCCGCAAGACCAAGGACTTCTTCGGCCTGTGGTTCATGGTGCAGAAGATGTATCCTGCCATCGCCACCGCCATCCCCGTCTATCTGGTCATGCGCAGCCTGCGCCTGATCGACAGCCTGGCCGCCATGATCATCATGAACACCAGCTTCAACCTGCCCCTGGTCATCTGGCTGATGATGGGCTTCTTCGAGCAGGTGCCCTACGAGCTGGAGGAGTCGGCCATGCTGGACGGTTCTGGCTTCGTCCACCGCTTCTTCAATGTGGTGCTGCCCATTACGAAGCCCGGCCTGGTGGCCTCGGCGATCCTGACCTTTACGGCTACCTGGAATGAGTTCCTCTTTGCCGTTATCCTCAGTATCAACAAGGCCAAGACCCTC
>JAFZEB010000003.1 GCA_017560855.1 Ruminiclostridium sp. | reverse complement strand
GTGCTTCCCCAGTAGGGGCGGATTCCATATCCGCCCGCACGGCAGGGCCTTACGGGATCTTGGGGAAGGTCAGGGTGGCTTTGAACAGATCCCCATCAATGGCAATGTCAAAGCTGCCGTACTGGAGTTCAGTGAGGCTCTTTGCAATGGAGAGTCCTAAGCCGCTGCCTTCCGTGTGGCGGGAGGTATCCCCCCGGACGAACCGCTCCATGAGCTCGTCGGCGGTGATGTTCAGGGGATTTTCCGAAATGTTGCGGAAGGTGATGGACACCTTGTCCTCCTCCTCGGTGCAGGTCAGGTAGACCCGGGTGCCGGGGAGAGCATATTTATAAATGTTGCTCAGCAGGTTCTCGAAGATGCGCCACAGGAGCCGTCCATCGGCGGAAATGGCGGGGTTGCCGGGAGCCGGGGTGAGCATCAGCTGAAGGGCCTTGCTCTGGAGCTTTTCCTGATACTCCCCGGCGCTCTGGGTCAGCAGGACGTTTACATCGGTCCGCTGGAAGTTCACGGTGGTGTTGCCCGTGGTGGCCTTGGCGGCCTCCACCAGGTCTTCCGTGAGCTTTTTCAGCTTGGCAGACTGGCGGTCCAGAACCTCCAGATACTCTTTGGCCTCCTGGGTGGGCATCTCCTGCTTTTTCAGCAGGTCCACGTAGTTCACGATGGAGGTGAGAGGGGTCTTGATGTCGTGGGAGACGTTGGTGATGAGCTCGGTCTTCATCCGCTCGGACTTCATCTGGTCCTCCACGGCGGCTTGGATGGCCGACCGCATGGAGTTCAGCTGTTCCCCGTGGGACTTGAAATCTCCCCGCAGGGTATTCAGGGGGATCTGATAGTCCAGGTTGCCCTGGCCCAGCTGCCAGGCTCCGTGCTGGAGCTCCCGCATGGCCACTACTACCCAGACCAGGAAGAGCCCCTCTACGATCTTTACCATGAGCCACAGGACAAGGCCAATCTCAAAGGCACTTACCCACAGGACAAGGATGGTGAAGAATTCCACCAGACACAGGCCCAGGAAGCCAACGCCGACTTTCCAGTACAGGGGGAGTTTTCCGGCCAGGTCGGAGAGCAGGCGGCGGAGCTTTCCTCCGGCTTTCTTGACCTTCCCCCAGCACCAGCGGAGGGGACGGGCCAGCTTCCGGACCAGCACACACTCAAACAGGGTCTTGGCCTTGATCCGGCGGATCAGGGAGAGGTACATGGTCAGGCCCACGGCGGCGGCCGCCAGAGTGAGCAGGAGGAACAGGGCGAAGATGAGGGTCTCCCCGATGAGGATGTTCTCATACATGATGGCCAACCCCACCATGGAAGCACCGAAGCCGATGGCCTGCAGGAGTTCCAGAGGCAGGTGAGTGTCCAGCTTGTTCAGAGCGATCCCGTCATAGTCCTCCACCCGTCCGGCGGACCAGGTCAGGAAGAGGAGGGAGAGGATGGCGCCGATGGCACCGGCCACCAGGGCGATAAGGTAGAGGTCCTTGGTGGCGTGGAGGTTGGCGGTCTCGTGGAGCTGCTGGTAGACATAGCTGCCGTGATCCTGAATGAGAGGGGTCCGGAGGAACCCGGTGAAGACCAGGTCTTCGGAAATCTCATCCTCGGTGTAGGTGACATAGAGATAGAAGGTCATATCTCCATCGTCGCCGACTTCTTCCCAGGTGTCGAGACTCTCAATGTTCTCGCTCCCATAGGTGTTTCGCATGTCATGAATGACATCCTGGCGTTCCTCCAGGGTTGGGTAAGACTTTTCGAAGGTGTGTTCCTCGCCGTAATAGCTCACCGTAGTCCGGTACTCATACCGCTCGCAGTAGTCCCCCAGCTCGCTGCTGGCCTCAATGGTCTTGCCCTGAGGGTCCTTGATGGTGAAGAAGAAATTGGGGTCTCCTATGAGCTCCTCCAGGGAATAGGTGGAGGGGTTGGGGCCCGTGCGTTCATTGACATAGATGTCGGTCAGCTGATGGGTCAGGTCCATGGCCAGGTTTTCTTCTTTGTTTTCCAGGGCACTTTCCTTGCCCCCGGACTGGTAGGCCCCATCCCAGATCAGCTCAGCCACGGGCTGGATGGTCACCAGAATAGCGGTGATAGACAGGACAAAAAGGATGCAGGCCACGGCTTTGGCCCAGGGTTTGGTGCGGATCTTCATAGGTTCCCTCCTTCCATTTTGTACCCCTGCCCCCAGACAACTTTAATATAGCGGGGGTCAGAGGGGTTGATCTCCAGCTTTTCCCGTAAGTGGCGGATGTGGACGGCCACGGCGTTTTCCGCCCCGTAGGGGTCCTCTCCCCACACGACCTGATAGATCCGCTTGGGGGAAAACACCGTGCCCGGGTTCTCCATGAGAAGTTTCAGGATCTCAAACTCCCGGGGGGTGAGGCTCACCGGGTCCCCGTCCAGGGTGACCGCCTTGGTCCGGTCGTCCAGGGTGATGCCCCCCATGGTCAGGGCGGTGGGTTTCACCACGCCGCCCCCCAGCTGAAGGTATCGCCGCAGCTGGGACTTGACCCTTGCCAGGACCTCCACGGGGTTGAAGGGTTTGGTGATGTAGTCGTCTGCCCCGGCGTTGAGACCCAGGATCTTGTCGGTGTCCTCAGACTTTGCCGTCAGGAGGATCACCGGCACGTTGGAAATCTCTCGCAGGCGAGTCATGGCGGTGATGCCGTCCATGTTGGGCATCATGATGTCCAGGAGGACCAGGTGGATGTCCTGGGTCTCCAGGATCCGCAGAGCCTCCTTGCCGTCGTAGGCGGGGAAGACCTGGTAGCCCCCGGTGGTCAGGTAGATGGTCAGGGCGGAGACGATGTCTTTTTCGTCGTCGCAAACCAGGATGTTATACATATCGTCACCTCCTGTCTTTATATTATCGGAAGAGGGATTAAGAAACAATGCAGGGAAAGATTAAGTTTTTCTTAAGATGAAAGAGTAGGAAACGCATAATCAAGTTGTAGGGGCGCATCACGATGCGCCCGAAACGTGGGATGAATCCTATGGGTGGCGGGCGATTCGTGAATCGCCCCTACGACAAACATGGCAGGGTAAAGAAAACAGCCTCCCGTCATAAGGGAGGCTGTTGGGTCAACAGGCAGGGAATGGATTACACCCCATACTCCTCCGCCAGCTTCTTGAACTTCACCAGGGCCCGCTGGATCTGCTCGGTGGGCACGCAGTAGGAGATACGGACGTGACCGGGGCAGCCGAAGCTGTCGCCGGGGACCAGCACCAGGTCGTACTTCTTGGCCCGCTCACAGAAGGCCTTGGCATCGGGCTCCAGGGTCCGGGGGAAGAGATAGAAGGCGCCGTCGGGCTGGGCGCAGGTGTAGCCCATCTCCCGCAGGGCATCCAGCAGGATGTCACGGTTGCGCTTGTAGATGGAGATGTCGGCGGTCTGTCCGGTGCAGCGAGCGGCCACCATCTGGAAGAGGGTGGGGGCGCAGACGTAGCCCAGGG
>JAFZEB010000163.1 GCA_017560855.1 Ruminiclostridium sp. | reverse complement strand
GCTACGATAACTCAGTGATGGAAAATTTCTTTGGGCATCTCAAGAGTGAACTGCTCTATCTGCAGGAATTTGAGTCCATCGACCACTTCAAAGAAGAGCTGATTGCATACATCGATTACTACAACAACAGGCGTATCAAGGCAAGATTAAAGGGCTTGCCGCCTGCCTTGCACAGACAGCAAGCCCTTTTGGCTGCTTAAACAATTTGAGTTAGAAATATTTGTCTAACTTTTGGGGGTCACTTCACAGTTCTCGGACTTTTTCTTACTTTTCTGCCCATTCCTTGGAGCGCTGTTCCAGGGCCAATGCTCTGGGGGCGACCTCCTCCATGTGGAAGAGCGCCATGTCATAAAAAATCTCCAGGTGGATCAGGCCCCACTTCTCGCTCTGCCAGATGCCCTGCATCCAGGTATAGACCTTGTTGATCTCCCGGCTGAGGAAGTTTTCCACCACATCCATAGAGATGAGGTTGCCATAGTCGTGGTTCACAAACCGGCGCAGGCAGTCCTCCAGGAAGGGGACCAGGTCGGCATCGGTCTTGGCCAGTTCTGCCACCTTCTCGTGCAGGTAGATGTCGGGAAAGGGAAATTCACTTTTCTCTGCAAACCCATGCTCCCGGGTCCAGTCCTGGTCAGCCGGATCGCTCTGCATCACGAAAGCCTTACGAAAGAGTTCCATAAAGCACCTCCGTTGTCATTTCTTTTTCTCAAGTATACCGTTTTCCCATGGAAAAGTCCACACCCTCTTGACAATCCATACGCAACCGGGTATGCTGTATATACCGTACATAAACAGTTAGGACGGATGTCTATGAATATCATCATCAGCAACGCCAATGATAAACCCATCTACGACCAGATCTCCCAGCAGATCAAAACGGCCATCCTGGCAGGGGAACTCTCCTCCGGTCAGGCCCTGCCCTCTATCCGGGCTCTGGCCAAGGACCTGCGGGTAAGCGTCATCACCACCAAGCGGGCCTATGAGGAGCTGGAAAAGGGCGGCTACATCCACACCGTTCCCGGCAAGGGGAGCTATGTGGCCCAGCAGAACACCCAGCTGGTCCGGGAGGGCTATCTCACCCAGATCGAAGAACACATGTCTGCCATCCTCACCCTGGCCCCCGCCTGCGGCCTGAGTCTGGAAGACCTGACCGACATGCTGAAACTCCTCAGCGACGACACCCTGTGAAGGAGGAACCCCCATGAACGCCATCCAATGCCGCGGCCTCACCAAGGCCTACAAAGACTTCACCCTGGACAACATCACCTTTGACCTGCCCGCCGGGACCATCCTGGGGCTGGTGGGTGAGAACGGCGCCGGCAAGTCCACCACCCTGAAACTCCTGATGGATGCCATCCCCCGGGATGGGGGCCAGGTCACCATTTTGGGCACCGACAACCAGAGCCCCGACTTCCACCGCACCAAGGAGGACATCGGCGTGGTCCTGGACGAGGCCTGCTTCCCCGAGGTCATCACCCCCAAGGAGCTGGGCAAGCTCATGGGCTATGCCTATCAAAACTGGGATCAGGCCCAGTACGAAGCCTATCTGGACCGATTCCGTCTGCCCCGGGACAAGAAGTTCAAGGAGTTCTCCAAGGGTATGAAGATGAAGCTGGCCATCTCCGTGGCTCTGTCCCACAAGGCCAAGCTCCTCCTGCTGGATGAGGCCACCAGTGGCCTGGACCCCATGGTCCGGGACGAGATCCTGGACGTCTTCAACGAGTTCACCCGGGAAGAGGACAACACTGTCATCCTCTCCTCCCACATCGTCAGCGACCTGGAAAAGATCTGTGACTACATCGCTTTCCTCCACCAGGGCAGGCTGGTCCTCTTTGAGGAGAAGGACCGTCTTCTGGAGGAGTACGCCATCGTAAAGGGCACTGCAGAACAGCTGGACGCCCTGGACCCCGCTGCCGTGGCAGGCAAAAAGGTCAACGCCTACGGTGCCCAGGCTCTGGTCCGCCGGAGCCTCATCCCCGCCACTTTCACCACGGAGCACACCAATTTGGAAGACATCATCCTCTTCCTGGCCCAGGACAGTTCTACCTCTCTTTAAGCGGCAAAACGTCCGGTTTTACAGCACCTAAAAGCCTCCCTCCCAGAGGGAGGTGGATTCGGCGCAAGCCGAAGACGGAGGGAGTCAACGGCAGGGAGCCAACTCCCTCAGTCAGCGTTGCACGCTGCCAGCTCCCTCGGAGAGGGAGCCTATCTCTATCGGAAAGGAGTTTTCCCATGAAAGGATTGCTGTACAAAAACCTTCAAGTCATATGGAAGGATATGAAGCTCCCCCTCGTTTTTTATGCCCTGGCCTGCTTCCTCCCCTGGACCATCCTGACAGGCACCCCAGAGATAGACGCTATGGATTCTGTTCTTCTGCCTGCCGTTGGCATCCCTCTGGACCTCACCCGCCGGGATATCAAAAACGGCTGGGACAGCATGGAACGCACGCTTCCGTTCTCCCCCAGACAAATCGTTGGAAGCAAATATGCGATCTCCGCCCTTTCCTTGCTATGGGGATTTGGATTTTATTGGCTGGGACAGCTTGCCTTCTGCAGAGAAACCTTTTCCGCCCCCAACTATTGGGAAGATGCCGCCTATTCGATTGCCATTCTCCTCCTGCTGGACACTATATTTTTGCTCACCCTCCATGCTTCCGTTGGGGACGTTGGAATCGATTGGGGAACCTTTCGACTCGTCATTCTGCTTGCCCTGGGTGTTCTGTTTGTTTCCAGCTACGGGGGCTTCCTCCTGGACCTTATCATCAAGCTCCTTTTGGTCTCGCCCCTGCTTTGGCTCCTGTCCATTCCCCTCTCCGTCCGCATCTATAAAAGAAAAAGGAGTCTACTATGAAAGCCTTGCTCTACAAAGATTTCCTGGTCCTGTGGAAGCAGATGAAGTTCGTCATCTTCATGGTGGCTATCTTCTGTATCGCTCCCTCCACCACAGGCTTCAGCCTGAATACCTTTTTCGTGGCCTACGCAGGCATGATGGTCCCTGCCACCCTCTTCGCCTACGATGAGCGGGCCAAGTGGGACTCCCTGGCCGCCATGATGCCCTTTACCACCCAGGACATGGTCCTGAGCCGCTATGTCTTTTCCTGGCTGGCCACAGCCTACGCCGTCCTGTGCTATTTCATCGGACAACTCTTCTTTGAATCCGGTTTCCCGGACGAGGCCCTCATCACCCTGGGCCTGACCCTTACCCTCCTGCTGGTGGTGCAGGCCATCTACTTCCCCATTCTCTTCCGGCTTGGCTCCGAAAAAGGTCGGATGCTCCTATTACTGGTGATCATCGGCATCATGGTGCTGGCCTTCCTGGGGGCCGCTGTTCTGGACAAGCTGGCTGTCGCACCTTCCCCCTCTGTGACCCTCCCGGGACTGGTCATCGGCGCTGCACTGAGCCTGGCTTCGGTGAAGGTCAGCGTGAAGCAGTACGAGCAGCGCATTTGGTGAAACCAATCGATTTTTCCAGGACCCCTCATCCGCCCACTTTGTGGCCATCTTCTCCCCGGGGAGAAGATGGCACTGCAATGCCGTGACTGATGAGGGGCACTTATCAAAACCCAACGAAAGGAGGCCTGGTATGAAAGCCCTGCTCTACAAAGATTTTCTTCTCCTCTGGAAGGAGGGCCGCGGGACGGCTCTGTTCTTTGCCGCCATGGCCGCAGCCTCCTATCTGCTCCAGAAGGGTGCGCTGGCCCCCATCAACGGTTTCGGACTGCTCTTTCTTCTGCTCATCGTCCCTCTGGACCTGGATGCCCACTGGCTGAACCCACTGCCCATCTCCCCCAAGGCCCGGGTGTGGAGCAAGTACCTCGAATTCTGGGTCCTGTCCCTGGCCCATTTCCTGCTGGTCTGGGTGGTTTCCATCCTCTCCCCGTCGGAAGCCGTCACCCAAAGGGTTCTGGTGGCCTTCCTGGTCTACTGGGCCATCGCCCTGGGCATCCTGTCTTTCTTTCTCCCCATTCTCTCCATGTTTGGGACCCAAAACAAAACCGCCTATTCCTTCTTCTTCGTCAGCT
>JAFZEB010000162.1 GCA_017560855.1 Ruminiclostridium sp. | reverse complement strand
GGTGAGAGTGCCGGGTCTCCTTGTAGCGGTTCAGGATGGCCTCGTCGGAGGCCTCGATGTAGAGAAGCTGATAGACCAGGTTCATCTCCTTCAAACTGTCCAGGGTCTGGAACAACTCATCAAAGGTTTGGCCGCCCCGAATATCGGTGACCAGAGCCACCCGGCTGTACTTTCCCGTACCTGCGCCCGCCAGACAGATCCCGGCGAAGCTGGGGATCAGAGCCACGGGAAGGTTGTCCACGCAGTAAAAGCCCAGGTCCTCCAAAAAAGCGGCGGCAGAAGACTTGCCGGCACCGGACATGCCGGAGATGATGATAAATTCCATGGTGATTCCCCCTCGGATAGAGTACCTTATAGTATACCATAGAAAAATCGTGTCCTGCAATAGTCCGTGAAAAAAGTCAGAGGCAGGTGTCCTGCCTCTGACTCTTTTCATCTGGAACTGTTTTTGGGTGTTCCGGTCAGGCCGTCCAGGGTCTCCTCTGCGGCCTTGCCGACGCTTTTTCCGGCGTCTTTGGCCCCGTTCAGGATGTCCTCTCCGGCTTTTTTCAGGTCGTCTTCGGTGTGCTCGGCCTTGCCGTCCTTTCGGAAGTCATCCACACGGCCCCGGTCATCGGCGTGATATCTGCCATCGGATGCCTCGGGAGCCCCCCGGGCCAGGTCCTGCTGGGTCTGGGCGTTGTTCCAGCGGTAGGCAGAGGTCCCGGCATTTTCTGCCCCGCACCCGACGGCAGACAGGACCACCGCCAGGAGCAGAGCGGCTGTGATCAAGGTTTTTCTCACGGGTTTCCCTCCCTTTTTCATTGAATCAGGAGCGCATTTCTGCGCCTGCATAGGTTGCCCGGAAAAAGATTTTTAATTCGGAGAAGAAAAATCCAAAAAACCCTTGCATTTTTATTAGTTTTGTGTCAAAGTCACAGAAGAAGGGGATTTACTTAGGGTATCATATGCTCAAGTTAAGAAACTTCAAGCAACGAAAACACCGTTGCAAGTAAAATAAAAGAAACCGAAAGGAGATTTACTATGGAACTGAAGGGCAGCAAGACTGAAGCTAACCTGTGGGAAGCATTCGCAGGTGAAAGCCAGGCAAGAAACAAGTACACCTATTACGCAGAGGTCGCACGTCAGGAAGGCTACGAGCAGATCGCCGCATTCTTCGAGGAGACCGCCGGTAACGAGAAGGAGCACGCTAAGCTGTGGTTCAAGGAACTCTCCGGCATTGGCAATACCGCTCAGAACCTGCTGGCAGCTGCTGAGGGCGAGCACGACGAGTGGACCGATATGTACAAGCGCATGGCAGAAGAGGCTCGTGAAGAGGGCTTCCACCGCATCGCTGATATGTTCCACTTCGTGGGCGAGATCGAGAAGTCTCACTACGAGCGCTACCTGAAGCTGCTGGAGAACCTGGAGGCTGACGAGGTCTTCAAGAAGCCCGCCGTCAAGGTTTGGTACTGCCGCAACTGCGGTCACCTGGAGTATGGCGACGTGGCTCCCGAAGAGTGCCCCGTCTGCGGTTATCCCCAGGCCTACTTCGAGATCAAGGCAGAGAACTACTAATTCTAGTTTTGATAAAAAAAGAAGCCGCTCTGCGGCTTCTTTTTTTCTTGCACGAGTTTGCAGCTTTCGACAGGGATCTCTTTTTCCCCCTTGCATCCAACGTTCTTTTGGCATATAATGTATCATGTCATGCTATGCAGTATGTAATCCTATGAATAAACAGAGATAGGAGCAATCAATATGGATCGAGAAAAGCAGATAGAATCTTTCCAGAGAAAGATCAAGCGGGTCCTCATCACCCAAGAGGAGATTCAGGAAGCTGTCCAGAAAGCCGGCCAGGAGATCAGCGACTCCTACGACGGCAACCCCATCCTTCTGGTGAGCATTCTGAAGGGGGCCTACGTGTTCCTGGCAGACCTGAGCCGTGCCATCACGGTTCCCAGTGAGATCGGCTTCATGTGCGCCAAGAGCTACTACAGCGGCACCGTCTCCACCGGTGCGGTGAAGATCACCATGGACCTGGACCAGGATGTGAGCAAGTACCACGTGGTCATCGTGGAGGACATCATCGACACCGGCCGCACCCTGAACGATGTGGTGAACCTCCTGAAGGCCCGGAATCCCCTGTCCCTGAAGGTGGTCACCTTGCTGGACAAGCCCTCCCGCCGGATGGTGGACTTTGAAGCCGACAAGGCTCTCTTCACCATTCCTGATCATTTCGTGATCGGTTACGGTCTGGACTGCGGCGAATATTACCGCAACCTTCCCTACATCGCAGAATACGACGAAGGAGCCGAATAATATGCTGGAAAAACTGTTCCACCTGAAGGAAAATAACACCAATGTCAAGACGGAGCTGACCGCCGGTCTTGCCACCTTCATGACCATGGCCTACATCCTGGCCGTGAACCCCTCCATCCTGTCTGAGGCAGGCATGGATCCCAACGCCGTTCTGATCGCCACCTGTCTGGCCTCCTTCATCGGCACCGCCATCATGGCACTGACCGCCAACCTGCCCTTCGCCCTGTCTGCCGGCATGGGCCTGAACGCCTATCTGACCTATACCGTGGTCCTGGGCATGGGCATCTCCTGGCAGATGGCTCTGTTTGCCGTCTTCATCGAAGGCCTCCTGTTCATCGCCCTCACCCTGACCAATGTCCGTGAGGCAATGTTCAACGCCATCCCCCTGCCTCTGAAGCGGGGCGTCTCCGTGGGTATTGGTCTGTTCATCGCCTTCATCGGCCTGCAGAATGCCGGTCTGGCTGTGGACTCCTCCACCCTGGTTACCATCACCAACTTCACCCAGGACTTCCACACCCAGGGCATCTGTGCTCTGCTGGCAGTCATCGGCCTGCTGATCACCGCCATCCTGCACATCCGCGGTGTCAAGGGCGCTATCCTCTTCGGCATTATCATCACCTGGGGTCTGGGTATGATCTGCCAGGTGGTCGGCATCTACATTCCTACCCCTGATGCCGGCTTCTACAGCCTGATCCCCACCGGCATCATCAGCATGGACTTCTCTGCCCTGGGCAACACCTTTGGCCAGTGCCTGAAGATCGACTTTACCGGTATTGATCTCTTTAACTTCATCGTGGTCATCTTTGCCTTCCTGTTCGTTGACCTGTTCGACACCCTGGGCACCCTCATCGGCGTGGCCACCAAGGCAGACATGCTGGACGAAAATGGCCATCTGCCCCGCATCAAGCCTGCGCTGATGGCTGACGCTGTGGCAACCTCCGTGGGCGCTGTGCTGGGTACCTCCACCACCACCACCTTTGTGGAATCCTCCGCAGGCGTGGCCGTGGGCGGCCGCACCGGTCTGACTTCCATGACCACCGGTGTCCTCTTCCTGTGTGCTACCCTGTTCTCCCCCCTCTTCACCTCCATCCCCGCCTTCGCCACTGCACCTGCGCTGATTTTCGTGGGCTTCCTGATGTTCGAAGGCATTGCTGAGCTGAAGTTCTCCGCAGACAGTCTCACCGACACCATCCCCGCTTACCTGGCCATCCTGGCTATGCCCCTGTTCTACTCCATCTCCGAGGGCATCTGCCTGGGCATCATCTCCTACGTGGTCCTGAAGACCGCCACCGGCAAGGCCAAGGAAGTGGCTCCCCTCATGTACATTCTGGCCGTCCTCTTCGTCCTGAAGTACATCTTCCTGTAAGCCCCTGTAATACACGAAAGGCCCGAAGCATCCGCTTCGGGCCTTTTTCATGCCTCACAAAGGTTCGCCGCCGCCGCGGCGAAATAAAGTTAAGAGAGTTTTCCGGCGCGACATGTGCGTGCCGGAAAACTCTCCTCAGACTGCAATCCATGTGTTGGAAAAGACGAAGTCTTTTCCAACACTTTAAAAAATCCCCCTGACCATCGGTCAGGGGGATTCGTGTTTGTATCAGGATTTACTCTTCCTCGTCGGGCTCACGGGTCTCCTCCAGGAGGACCTGCAGGATGCCGTTGTAGAGCTTTTCCGGGTGGGCCCGGAACTTCTCTGCCAGCAGGGTGGACTGCTCGGGAGAGACCGTCAGCATATCCAGGGTCATGATGTTGCCCTTGTCGTCATCCAGGATCAGGCGCAGGGTCTCGCCCCCGTCCTCTCTGGGCAGGATCTCTGCCCGGACCTGGGCATCCCGGCGCAGTGCGCCGTTGACCTTGGCCAGGTTCCGGTCACACCGGCGGCGGACGGAATAGGCCAGCTGGTCCTCGCAGACCTTGCTGTTCTGACGGCCCCGGTCGGTGATGGCGTAAAGTTCGCCCTCCATGGTGAGCTGTTCCAGCTCCACCAGGCGGTTCACGGCCTCGGCGAACTCAAAGTAGGTCACACCGTCGTCACAGAAGGCCATGTCGGCCAGGGTGACGAAGTCCACCGGGGCGGCCACCCGGGACATAAGGTAGAGCACCAGGATCCTGATATCCAGTTGATCGCGAATAAAACCGGTACGGCCCATGGGATTGCCCTCCTTGTTTTCTAAGGTAATGTCTATGGGATAATTATACTAAATTTCTTGGGAAAGGACAAGAGGGGATTTCCCGGGACACCTCAGCAGCAATTGCGGTCCTGGGGCCTCTCCTCTTCCGGTCGGCCCGCCGGGAAGAATTCCCCCACAGGGAAACGGATCTGCCGGAAGATCTCGCAGGGGTCGCTCTCCCCGTCCTCCTGGTCGGCGGAGCACTCCCGGGTGGGCATGCAGTAGTCGTACATGGGGATGAGCAGGTGGGTGTCCCGCTCCAGCCGGACGATGGAGAACTGGCCCAGGGTCACGTACAGCCGACGGCAGTTGGACTCGAAGGTCAGGTCGCAGTCGAAGCAGGCGCTGATGCAGGGCGGGATCTCGATGAACTCGTTCTCCGGCGGACAGGGAGGCGGAGGACAGGGTGGGGGGCAGCAGGGGTTGCAGGGATTGGGGGGACAAGGGGGACAGGGAGGCGGGCAGAAGCATGGTTCACAGGGGTCCAGGACCTTCATACTCAGGACGATGGGATCCACCGCCTCCAAAATGGCCTCGGGGAGACTGGTACCGCTGCAGCAGCAGGCTTCCGGCAGGTCCCGGGAGGAGAAGGCCTTAGCCCCCCGCTCTCCCCCGAAGAGCTGGACCCGCTTTTCAAAAACCGCCAGGCCGCTGATCTCCGCCGGCCGTGCCCCGCCCACAAAGGCCTCGGCGGTGATGCGGTAGTAGTATCGGATGTCCACGTGGAAGAACCCCTTGTTGTAGGCGGCGGGCTCCACATTGATGTAGGCCTGGAGGAGCTCCGCACGGCCCCCCCGGACACTGAGGGCCCGGTCGATGACCCCCTGGGAGTTCCGGGTGGGATAGACCCGCAGGTCCTCGATGCAGTCCTTATCCCGGCAGCTGTCGAAGATCTTTCTGGTATGGATACACACGGCTTCCCGGATGCCGCAGCTGTCATGCACAGGACCGGGCGCGACCCTTTCACTCATGGTATGACCTCCTTATCTTATACTGGCACTTGCCATCCCATTCTATGCGTGGGTGGGGCGGTGGTGCGGATTTGGGACCGGGACGGCAAAAGACGACAAAACTTCCCCCTTGAAATTTATCCGGGGAAGTGCTATACTGACCACACTGAAAATCAAACACGCAGGATTGGTATATCGGTATTACCCCAGCTTCCCAAGCTGGTGAGGCGGGTTCGACTCCCGTATCCTGCTCCAGAAAAAAGCACTTGC
>JAFZEB010000161.1 GCA_017560855.1 Ruminiclostridium sp. | reverse complement strand
GGCCCCGGCCAATGATCCGGCCGTTCTTCACGATGACACAGCCCACGGGGACCTCCCCGGCCTCATAGGCTTCCCGGGCCAGCACCAGGGCCTCCCGCATATAGTCTTCCCGTTCCATGGGGTCCCCTCCTTTCGTTGGGGATATTGTAGCGGAAAACGTTCCCTGTGGCAAGGGGGCATAGGAAACGACCCCTCATCCGCCCCTTCGGGGCACCTTCTCCCCAGGGAGAAGGCTCCTTTCTATCGAAGGCAAGGCTTCCCCCTGGGGGGAAGCTGGCAGCCGCAGGCTGACTGATGAGGGGTACAGAACCATACATCACGTTTGTCTGCCAACTCCCATCGCCTCCAGCCCCGCCCAATATAACACCAATCCAAACCCCATGGCCCACAAAGCAGCCGGAAGGGCGGTGAGCCCCGCCCGGAGAAGAACGGTCTCCACCAGGTCCCCGCAGGCGGTTCCAAGACAGGCCGCCAGGGTGGGGGCGGCGAACCAGTCAAAGAGGGGCAGCTTCAGGCCGGTCTCCCGGGAGACCGCCCGCCAGGTGAGGACAGCTCCCAGCAGAGCGGCCACCCCGAAGCTCACGGCGTACCCCGCCATGCCCAGCCGGGACACGGTCAGGCAGGTGAAGACCAGCTGGACCAGGTCGCAGACCAGGGCAATGGCCGCCGAGGTCCCCTGTCGGTCCAGACCGCTGAGAACAAAATAGAACAGAGTCTGCCAGGAGGAGAACAACACCCCCAGGGCCAACAAAAGCAGATGATCCCCCACGGTGGGTTCTTCATATAACGTCACGCCCAAACCGGACCCAAGGACGGCCAGCAGGGACAGGGCAGGGATCAGGATCCGGTTGGCCGTCCCCACAGAACGGCGGATGTGGGAACGGATGACCTCTTCCTGCCCCAGAGCCGAAGCCTGGGACAGCTTGGGGGTGAGGACCAGTCCCAGGGCAGAGAGGAAAGCCGTGGGCAGCAGGAGCATGGGCAGGGTCATGCCGAAGGTGACCCCATAGGCCGAAACGGCTTCCCCTTGGTCCATCCCTCCCAAGGTCAGCAGCCGGGGGATGAGCAGGGCGTTCAGGGAGGAGATCAGGTTTCCCAGCAGAGCGGCAAAACCCAGGGGCAGAGCAATATGGGCCATCTGGCGCCGGAGAAAGGGTTTTTCTACGGGCTTTCCCGGCAGTTTCCCGGGGCGGCCTAAGTACACCCGAAAGAGGATGACCTGGGTGACGGCGGAAAAGATCTCGCACAAAATCATCCCCAGAACGATGATCCCTACGGCTCTTTCCGGGGTGGAGGGCTGAAGGATCACCAGCAGGGAGAGGATAAAAACTGCCTTGAGGACCTGCTCGATGAGTTCGGTAAGGGCGGGGGGAAGGACCCGGCCGGTCCCATAAAAATAGTGCTTGTGGAGGTTCTCCGTGCCGGTCAGCAGCAGGCAGGGGACCAAAAGCATCAGGCCCAGCCGGGTCCGGGCATCGGCCAGAATGTACACCGAGGCGGCATCGGAACAGGCCAGCAGGAGGGAGCAGGGCAGAAGGGCCAGCAGGAAAAAGGTTCGGATGGCCTGGCCCCGAAGTTGATGGATGGCCCGCCGGTTCCCCAATACCTCGTATCGGGCGGACAAATTGGAAACCGCCTGGGTGAGTCCCACGGAGGTCAGAGACAGGAGAACGGCATAAACCGGCAGGAGAAGCTGGTAGAGCCCTAAGATCTCCGCCCCGGCCAGTCGGGTCAGCAGGACCCGATAGCCAAAGCCTATGAGTTGGGACAGGATGCCCGTTGCCGTTAAGACTGCCACAGAGCGCACAGCGCCACCCCCTTTCTGGAAATGGTATGCGGGTCCAAGGAATTCCATGCGGGAATTTTGTTTGACAAAGTCAGGGCAAGGGGGTATAGTTGGGCATACTAAAAAATATAATAAGGGTTCTTATCCGGAAAGGACACCCCATGATCGCCACCATCATCAACTGTATTCTGATCCTCCTGGGCAGTATGCTTGGTCTGCTGCTCAAAGGAAAACTCCCCCAGCGGTTTCTCACCGTCCTCACCCAGGCCCTGGGCCTGTGCGTGGTAAGCATTGGCATGACCTCGGCCATCGGCACCAAGAACACCCTCTGCGTGGTGGTCTGCCTGGTGGTGGGCACCATCCTGGGCGAGGCCATCGACATCGAAAAACGGCTGGATTCTGTGGGCGAATCCCTTCGGAAGAGATTTGAAAAGAACTCCGACGGCAACAGCACCTTCACCGAGGGCTTCGTGTCCGCCTCCGTTCTCTTCTGCGTGGGCGCCATGGCCATCGTGGGTTCCATCAACGCGGGCATCCACGGGGACTATGCCGTTCTCGTCTCCAAGTCGGTCATCGACGGCGTCACCGCCGTGAGCATGACCACCGCCCTGGGCATCGGCGTGGCCTTCTCTGCCATCCCCATCCTGCTCTACCAGGGGGGCCTGACCCTGCTGGCCGGGCTGGTGGCTCCCTACCTCCAGCAGGCAGTCATCACTGAGATGAGCGCCGTGGGCGGATGCATCATCCTGGGCATCGGTCTGAACATGCTGGACCTGCCCAAAATCCGCCTTCGGGTGGGCAATATGCTCCCCGCCATTTTCCTCCCTCTGGCCTATCTGCCTCTGGCTGAGTATCTGACACAAATCTTTCATACGATTGGCCTGTAATTTCACTAGAAATGGCAGTTTTATTTCGTATTTTTTAGCGAAATCATAGAGCGAAATTTTCTTGTCACCCAAAGAAAAAAACAGTATACTAGCGTTGATAGTTATATATGGGTGTAAAGCGCCTGTATAATCCGTTTTTGTAATATCGTATCCCCGATTTATATTAGGAGGTAACAACAATGGCATTTGTTGAAGTAACCAAGCAGGGTAACGTCGGTATCGTCACCATGAACCGCCCCGAGGCTCTGAACGCTCTGAGCTCCCAGGTTTTCGCAGACCTGACCAAGGCTCTGGACATCGTTGAGAAGGACGACGAGATCTATGTCGTCGTCATCACCGGCGCAGGCCGTTCCTTCGTCGCTGGCGCTGACATCGGCGAGATGGCTACCATGAACGTCGAAGAGGGTCTGGCATTCTCCGAGCTGGGCAACAACCTGATGATGCGCGTGGACCTGTTCCCCAAGCCCACCATCGCTGCTGTCAACGGCTTCGCTCTGGGCGGCGGCTGCGAGCTGGCTCTGGCTGCTGACATCCGCGTCGCTTCCGAGAAGGCAAAGTTCGGTCAGCCCGAAGTTGGCCTGGGCATCATCCCCGGCTTCGGCGGCACCCAGCGTATGGCTCGTATCATCGGCACCGGCGCTGCTATGGAGCTGATCTACACCGCTGACACCATCGACGCTAAGCGCGCTCTGGAGATCGGCCTGGTCCAGCACGTGGTTCCCGCTGAGGAGCTGATGGCTTTCGCTCTGGAAATGGCTAACAAGATCGCTTCCAAGGCTCAGGTCGCTATCCGTACTTCCAAGATGGCTATCCGCCGCGGCATCGACTGCGACATCTCCACCGCAGCTACCTACGAGGCTCTGGCATTCGCAACCTGCTTCGCTACCGAGGACCAGAAGGATGCTATGAAGGCTTTCGTTGAGAAGCGTAAGCTGGAGAAGTTCAAGAACCACTAATCAATGGTTCCGGTGGTTCTGGTCCGGCACCTGCACGCGCAGGGACGGCGCTTGCGCCGACAAGCGTTTTGCGTCAGCAAAACCTTGGCTTTGACGGGATTCACTCCCGGCAAAGCAAGTCAAATTCTCACCAGAAGGACGCTATGAAGGCCTTCGTTGAGAAGCGTAAGCTGGAGAAGTTCAAGAACCACTAATTCAAATCCCTTGTACTTTTCTGCAGGGGCGATTTTCGGATCGCCCCTGCTTCCACTCTGTTAAAAAATAATTTTTACATAACTTCTTTAGGAGGAACACTATCATGGCTATCAATAAGATCATGGTCCTGGGTGCTGGCACCATGGGCATGGGCATTGCTCAGGTTTTCGCTGAGGCAGGCAAGACCGTTATCGTTCGCGACATCGCTGAAGCTTTCATCCAGCGCGGCGAGGCAACCATCACCAAGAACATGGAGAAGAAGGTTGCTAAGGGCAAGATGACCGAGGAAGAGAAGGCTGCTGTTCTGGGCCGCGTCTCCTTCTCCCTGGAGCTGGCTGACGCTGCTGACTGCGACCTGGTCGTTGAGGCTGCTATCGAAGTTCTGGACGTCAAGAAGTCCATCTTCAAGGAACTGGACGAGCTGTGCAAGCCCGAGACCATCCTGGCTTCCAACACCTCCTCCATCTCCATCACCGCTATCGCTGCTGCTACCAAGCGTCCTGAGAAGGTCCTGGGCATGCACTTCTTCAACCCCGCTCCCGCTATGAAGCTGGTCGAGGTTATCCGCGGCGCTCGTACCAACGACGAGACCTTCCAGGCTGTCTATGACTGCGCTGCTGAGATCGGCAAGAGCCCCGTCGAGGTCGGCGAAGCTCCCGGTTTCGTTGTCAACCGCATCCTGTTCCCCATGATCAACGAGGCTATCATCGTTCTGGAGAACGGCATCGCTTCCAAGGAAGACATCGACACCGCTATGATGTACGGTGCTAACCACAAGATGGGCCCCCTGGCTCTGGCTGACCTGGTTGGTCTGGACATCTGCCTGGCTATCATGGAGACCATCTTCACCGAGACCGGCGACTCCAAGTATCGTCCCGCTCTGACCATGAAGAAGATGGTCCGTGCAGGCCTGCTGGGCCAGAAGACCGGCGAGGGCTTCTACAAGTACTAAGAAGTACTTGTCTGGCACAAGACATAATGACCGCCCCGTGGATAACCACGGGGCGGTTTTTTATAGGCTTACATGACCCTTTTCGTATTCGTAGGGGCGCTTCATGAAGCGCCCGCTACCCATAGGGTTTGACCCACGTTTCGGGCGATTCGTGAATCGCCCCTACGATGTGAAAGGTTCACATAATCCCAAAGCCTCCCTCAAAGAGGGAGGTGGCAGCGGCAACGCCACTGACAGAGGGAGTTAACGTAACAGGAAAGAAACATGTTGCAAGATAATACCTCAACAGCAAAAAAATGTCCCTGACCGATTCGGTCAGGGACATTTTTCATCTCTTGGCTTATTCGTCTGCGAAGTCGTACAGGCCTTCGTACTTCTCACGGAACATGTTGAACAGGGTGGTCAGCAGCTCTTCACTCTCCACGCCGCTGTAGGCCTCCTCGTCGCCGTCCACGCTGTCGATGTGGAGGATGAGGACCTCTCCGTTGTCGTCCTCGATGGGCAGCAGGAAGAGGTACTCCTCGCCCTCATACTCCATCAGGTCCACGAATTCAAAGGGGACCTCGTTGCCGTCGTTGTCTTCCAGCAGGTAGATGTTCTCCTCGGGGATGTTTTCAGTGATGTCGATGATCTCTGCCATGGCTGTATACCTTCTTTCTGCGGGATTCCGCCGTTTCTTGGTTTCAATTATAGGGTCGCCGGCGTGAGGTGTCAAGGGCCTCAGAATTTTTTGATCCATGCCAGCAGCTGTCGGAGCAAACCCATTTTCTCCTGGGGCGGGATCATAGGTTCTGGCCGGTGAACAGAGACTTTCATCAGCTCTTGCTGACAATCCAGAGGGGGGAGTTTCCCCGGTTCCTTTCGGCGATAGGTCCCGCTGGCCTGGAGGAAGGAGGCCTTGGCAGTGTCCCGAAGCTGAAGGTCCAGAATATACCGGAGCTGCTCCTTGATCTCCTCGTCCCAAATGGGACAAGCGATCTCCACCCGACGCTGAAGATTCCGGGTCATCAGGTCGGCAGAGGCAATATAATACCGGGCCTCCTTCCCCCGGCCAAAGGCATAGATTCTGGCGTGCTCCAGATACCGGCCCACAATGGAGGTAATATGGATATTTTCCGTCTTCAGAAGGACCTCTGGCCGCAGGCAGCAGATACCCCGGATGATCAGTTCCACCTTGACTCCCGCCTGGGAGGCCTCATAGAATTTGTCGATCACATCCCGCTCTGTGATAGAGTTGGCTTTGATGCAGATATAACCCTTCTCTCCCTTGGCGATCTCCTCATCCATATGCTGACAGATGCGGTCTTTCAATGCATTGGGGGCCACCAGAAGAGACTGGTATACCCCCTCCAGGTTGTCAGTGAGCATATTACGGAAGAAAGCGGCGCTGTCTTCTCCGATGACCGGGGAGGCCGTCATAACACTTAGGTCTGTATAGAGGGCGCTGGTTTTCTCATTATAGTTTCCGGTGCCCACTTGGGTAATGTAATGGGTCCCTCCCTTATCCTGGAGGGTAATCAGGCAAAGCTTACTGTGACACTTAAAGTTCTCAATGCCATAAATAACTTTGCATCCGGCCTCCTCCAGCATTTTGGACCAGGCGATATTATTTGCCTCATCGAACCGGGCCCGCAGCTCCATAAGAACCACCACCTCTTTGCCGTTCTCCGCTGCCCGACAGAGGATACGGGCGATCTTGGAGGTGGAAGCCAAGCGATAAATGGTGATTTTGATGGAGACTACATCAGGCCGTTCAGAGGCCTCTCCCAGAAGACGGAGAAAGGGGTCCACCGAGTCATAAGGAAAAAAGAGGAGCCGGTCCTTTCTCTGAATCTGTTGAATCATACTCTGAGCGGGGTCCAGGTCCTCGGGCCACCGGGGGAGATAGGTCGGGTAGGTCAGTCTCTTCCGCAGGTCCTCGTCAAGGGCCTTTTCCAGGTCATAGACATACCCCATGTTCAGGGGGGTAGGGTCATAGTAGACCTGGTCATTTTCCACAGGGAACAGACCGGTGAGGAGGTCTATCATTGCCTGAGAAGGCTTTTGATTGACCTCCAGGCGGACAATGGACTGCTTCGCCCGCTTCTTCAAAAGCTTGGTCATCCGCAGACGAAAGTCCTCCTGGTTGTCCTCAAACTTTTCCATGTCGAAACTCAGGTCGGCATTCCGGGTGGCGCAGATGAGACAGGTCTCTTCCACCTTGTAATTTCCAAAAAGCGTAGGCGCCCACTGCCGAAGGATAGTCTCCATCCGAAGAAAGCGCCCTTTGGTCCCCGGCAGGACCACCAAGGAGGGCAGTGAAGAGGGCACGGAAATAAAACCCAGAGACTTTTTTTCGTTCTTGTTCCTCAGCAGGGCAGACAGATAGAGGGCCTTGCTCATCAGATGGGGACTTGGATGATGGATCCCCACGATCTGAGGGGAGAGGATGGGCAGGATCACGGACTGGAAATACTCCGCTGCAAAGCCCTTCTCCTGGGCAGTCAAATCCTTGTATTCCAGATCCTGAACCTCCTCCCGGGCCAGCAGAGTGCTGACCCGCTGGTAGAGCTGTCCCTTGATCTCCAAAAGACCGGGGACGGTATCGTAGATGGCCTTGAGCTGTTGGAAGGGGTCCATGCCGCTCTTGCTGTCCACCGCCCTGGGGGATACTTCCGCCATATCCAGCAGACTCCCCACCCGGACCATAAAGAACTCGTCTAGGTTGCTGCTGAAGATGGCGATGAATTTCATCCGCTCCAGCAGGGGAACGGTCTCATCGGCGGCCTCTTCCAGGACCCGCTGGTTGAACCGCAGCCAACTCAGCTCCCGATTCTGGGTATAGGTATAGTCTGTCAGGAGACCTTCAGGATTCTTCCGCATAAATATCCCTCCCGCACACCGTATTGACTGACCACCATCTCAGAGGCACCAAACCCGTCCAACAGATGGCATAGGATGAGCAGACCGGGGATCATGGTATGGATACGGTCCGGCTCCTGCTTCAGAATCAGTTCAGCCGCCTTCTTGTGGGAGGAGGTCAGCAATTGGCACAGATCTTTCACCTGGCGGGCAGAAACCCGGTTTACATTCTCCGGCAGATGATAGACCCGCCGGACCATCCGCAGACAGGCCCGTGCAGTGCCTCCCACGCAGACCATGGGCATGCTTTTGGCCCGGGGTTTCCGAATCACCGGATCCGTAGCCCGTTCAATCTCCTGGACCATACTTTTCAAGGCCTGCTCGTTGGGCAGGATCTTTTTTACATGATCCCGGTAGAGCTTCAGAGAACCCACGGGACAACTGTCGGCACTGAGAAGGGTCCGGTCAGCAAAGCGAACGATCTCAGTGCTGGCACCCCCGATGTCCACAAAAACCCCGTCAGAGACTTCCAGATCTTCCATAGCCCCTTCATAGCCCCAGCGGGCCTCCTCCTCTCCAGAAAGAACCTCGATGGGATACCCAGTGGTGGCCTCCAGAAGGGCCACTGCCTGACGGGTGTTTTTAATATTCCGCAGGGAAGCCGTGGCAAAAACTGCCACCCGGCGGATGTCCAGGGCCTCCAGGGTTGTCTGAAAGGACAGCAGCCCCTGGCAGGCCCGGTTGATGCCATCCTGGCTGAGAACTCCATCCTCCACGTAGCCTGCGAGACCGGCCATGACCTTATCCTTAAATAGAACGGTGAAGATTCCCGCATTGGTCTCATAAACGGTCAGACGCATGGAGTTGGAGCCGATATCGATAACTGCTTGCTTCATTGGTTGCCTCCTCGATAACCGGCGAATTCTGTCGACAATGCTCGTTTTCTTCAGCATAGACCATTTATGTTAAATCAAAAACCCGCTTTCCGTTAAATGCCTGTTTTCCTTTCCATACAGAAAAAATCCCCCACTTCAAATGAATGAAGTGGGGGAAAATAGTTTTATTTTGGGGATTATCCTTCCCCGGCAGGCTTGCTGCCGCCGCCGGGCTTGCGGGGGCCGCGCTTGTGCCAGCGATTGCGGCCGCCGCTCTTCTTTTCGCCCCCTTCTGCCTTGCCCTCATTCTGAGCAGGCTTCTGAGGGGCAGGCTGCTTCTTGGGCTTTTCAGCCTGCTGCTGATGGTTGGGCTGCTGGTTCTGCTGGCCCTTCTTCTCAGAGCTGTGGCTGCCCCGGCTGCCTCTGTGGCGGCGGCGGGAACCACCACCTTCCTTCTTGCCCTCGCCGGACTTCTCCGCAGGGGCAGTTTCCTTCACAGGCTCAGCCACGGGCTGGCCCTCCTTGGGGGCTTCCTTCCTGCCCCGGCCACGGTTCCGGCGGGACTTTTGCTCCTGCTTCTCCTTCTCGCGCTCCACATCGGCTTCCAGGGCCTTTTCTGCCTTCTCGGCATTCTTTCCCTTGTCTCCACCACGACGGCGGCGGGAAGAGCCGTGAGAAGGCTCCTGGGCGGCAGGCTCCTGGACCCCATGGCTGGTGTGCTCAGACATGAACTCGTCCAGGGCGGCGGCCAGAGCGGCCTGCTCCCGGCGGTACTGCTCCTCAGGGGAGATGGTGACCTTGCGCAGCTTCTCCAGCTCCTCCTTGGGAGGCTCCACATAGTCGTCGGGGCGCTTGCCCTTGCCGCTGCGGACCACACGGATCTCGCTGTTGTGGTAGGTCTTCAAGGAGTCGGGCTCGTTGTCCAGGCGGACACGGACGGTCTCACGGAGGGTATTCACGGTGATGATGCTGCCGGCGCCGTCGGGGGTCTCCACGAAGGAATCTGCACGGGGTGCATCCTTCATGAGATCCTCATAGGCCTCCTGCTCGTACTTCAGGCAGCACATCAGGCGGCCGCAGGTACCGGAGATCTTGGTGGGGTTCAGGGACAGGTTCTGGGTCTTGGCCATCTTGATGGACACAGGCTGGAACTCCCGCAGGAAGGAGTTGCAGCAGAAGGGACGGCCGCAGATGCCCAGGCCGCCCAGCATCTTGGCCTCGTCACGGATGCCGATCTGACGCAGCTCGATGCGGGTATGGAAGATGGCGGCCAGGCTCTTGACCAGGGCACGGAAGTCCACACGGCCCTCGGAAGTGAAGAAGAAGAGGATCTTGGTGCCCTCAAAGCTGTACTCCACGCTGACCAGCTTCATCTCCAGGTCGTGCTCGGCGATCTTCTCCTGGCAGACCTTGAAGGCGTACTTCTCCTTTTCCCGGTTGCGTTCCACGATGACCTCGTCCTCACGGGTGGCGGGACGGATGACCGGGCGCAGGGGAGCGGCCAGCTCGGATTCATCCAGGTGGAAGTTCCCCCGGACACACTTGGCGTATTCGATGCCCCCGGCGGTCTCCACGATGACGCCGTCCCCGGCGTGGAAGGTCATGCCCTGGGGGTCGAAATAATATTGTTTGCCTTCGCTGCGAAAGCGAACGCTGATGATCTCTGTCATATGGTTTCTCCTTGATAGAGGTTGATTTCGAAGTCAAAGAGCCGATGCAAGCCAACCGGCCAGATGACCGGCGCTGATGTTGAACTCACAGGCGGCACGGATGGGGGAGAGACGGTCCAGGACCTTCAAAAGCTCCGGCCGCTGGGGCAGGACCTTGGTCAGGCGGCAGACGGTCTCCTCCAAAAGCAGGGCGATCTCCTCCCGGTCCTTCTTCTCCAGGGAGATCAGGAAGGGAAGGGTCTCTTCGGGGCCGGCTCCCTTCAGGATGAGTCCGGCCAAGGTTTCCCCGTCGGCGCTGGCAGCGGCCGTCTCTTCTCCCTCGGCGCGGATGGTCTCGCACCGGGAACGGACCGTGGGAAGCAGCAGCTCGGGGTTGGGGGACAGGAAGAGGAAGCAGGCGTAGGCCGGTCCCTCCTCGATGAGTTTTAACAGGATATTTTGCCCCGTCTGGTTGAGAAGTTCCCCATGTTCCAGGATGTATACCTTTTTGGGGGCTTCGTTGGGGCGGATGAAGGCGTCTGACCGGAGGGTACGGACGGCTTCGGCTTTCAGGCCTTCCCCGTCAGGGTCCCACCGGGTGATGTCCGGGTGGATACCCTGGGCGGCCTTTCGGCAGCCGGAACACTGTCCGCAGGGGGGCGTTTCCCCCGTGCACACCCAAGCGGCCGCCAGGGTGTCGGCCAGGTTCCTTCGGTTTTCCCCAACCACCAGATAGGCGTGGGATAACTGCCGGTGTTTCATGCGGTTTTCCAGCTGTTCCATACGGGACACGGCAGGTTTCCTCCTTTTTTGTCCACAGTTTGGGACGGGATTGGGGAAAGATTTTTGAATTATTTCTCCCAGAGGGAGAGCCAAGAGGGTTGTGTGACCCGCAACCTTTCATGTAGGGGCGGCTATTAGCCGCCCGCCAACGTGGCGATTATCCTACAGGCAGGTCGGGCGGATGCTATCCGCCCCTACATACTCACCAACCGTATCTTATCACTCCTGTGCAAAGGCCTTCTTCAGTGCGGTGTACATAAGCTGGTAAGCCACCTTACTGTAATCCGCATCAGGCACACCCAGCTCGAAGCAGTGGTAGCAGCCGGGGAAGACATGGTATTCCACCTCCACGCCGGCTTCCATCATCCGG
>JAFZEB010000160.1 GCA_017560855.1 Ruminiclostridium sp. | reverse complement strand
TGGTTGAAATGGACGGTTTCGGCAAGGCCGAGGGTGTTATCGTTCTGGCAGCTACCAACCGTCCCGATATCCTGGATCCCGCACTGCTGCGTCCCGGCCGTTTCGACCGCCAGATCTACGTGGGCCTGCCCGACATCAAGGGCCGTGAGGAGATCCTTCGGGTCCACGCCCGGAACAAGCCCCTGGCCGAGGATGTGGACCTGCACACCATCGCCCAGGCTACCGCTGGCTTCACCGGTGCAGACCTGGAAAACCTGCTCAACGAAGCCGCCCTCCTCTCTGCCCGTCAGAAGATCCCCTTCATACGCATGGAGGTGGTCCACGAGGCCATGCTGAAGGTCATCGCAGGCCCCGAGAAGAAGAGCCGTGTGGTCCCCGAGCAGGCCAAGAAACTCACCGCCTACCACGAGGCCGGTCACGCCGTGGTCATCCACGAGCTGCCCAGCCAGGACCCCGTCCACCAGATCACCATCATCCCCAGAGGCTCTGCCGGCGGCATGACCATCTCCCTGCCGGAAGAGGACCAGATGTACCAGTCCAAGAAGGAGCTCACCGAGCGCATCGCCACCCTGCTGGGCGGCCGTGTGGCCGAGGAGTTAGTATTGGGCGACATCTCCACCGGCGCCTCCAACGACCTGGAGCGGGCCACCGCCATCGCCCGGAGCATGGTCACCAAATACGGCATGAGCGACCGTCTGGGTGCCATCAGCTACGACAGCGACCAGGAGGTCTTCATCGGCCGCTCTATGAGCCAGGCCCGGAGCTACTCCGAGGAAGTGGCCGGGGAGATCGACAAGGAGATCAAGGCCATCCTGGATGCCAACTACCAGCGCTGCAAGGACATCCTCTCTTCCCGCCGGGAGGAGCTGGAGCGCACTGCCCAGTACCTGCTGGAGTTTGAGACCATGCCCGCCGAAGACTTCGCCCTGGTCTTTGGTCCTGTGGAGGAACTGGAGGCCCGGAAGGAGGCCATCCGTTTCCAGAGACAGGAGAAGGCCCGGAAGGATGACGAGGAGCGTGCACGGCTCCAGGCAGAGCGGGATGCCGAGACCGCCCGCCGTCTCCGTGCGGCTGACGAGGCCCTCCATGGCAAGAAGCCCCAGAACCCCGGCAACCCCGATCCCTTCTAAATTAAGAAAAACACTACCTCGACCGACTGGCCGAGGTAGTGTTTTTGTCTTTTCGCAGTCCGCTGCAGCGCACTCGCTGGCCGCTTTCAGCAGCAGCGAGCACGTTTGCGGCCTGAGAAGAGTTTTTGCCGACATACATGCTGCCGGCAAAAACATATTGCATCTTTTTTCGCTGCTTTGCAGCGAAACTCTACGAGGTTATGCGCTTCTGTAACACCCTTCGACCTCCTCCAGCATAGCATGGGGTGAGTCCAAAAAGAAGGAGGGTCTTCCATGACCATTTGCGCTGTCATTCAGCAGGTCTGTCCCTGCCATCTGTTGGTGTGCGACTGCTGCACCGGCCAGCAGATCCAAGTCAACACCGACCAAGCCTGCTGCTTCCAATGCGGGGAACAGATCTGCATCCACCACTGCGGGATGATGACCAACAGCCTCCCACCCCAGATCTCAGCCACCTGCATCCAACGGATGGGCTGCTAAGCAAAAAAACGGCTCCCCCAGAAAGGGGAGCCGTTTTTTGTTTCCTTATAATTGGATGGTGCCCGATGCGATGCCGCTGAACACCAGGAAGAGCAGGAAGGTCAGCACCGACAGGGCGGTCTGGACCCGAACCAGGCGGTTTTTCAGCCAGGTGAGCTTGGTCAGACCCTCGCCGGGACGGTAGACGGTTTTCATGTCCCGGGCGGCCCGGAGGCCCTTCTCATGGCGGTCTTCCACACAGACCATCAGCACAGCCCCGGACACCGCCACCAGACAGAAGGCCAGCAGCACCCAGAACATAGGCCCATAAAGAGGCAGATCGCTGATGAACTCAAAACCCAGGCGACAGCCCACGATGTCCCCCAAGATCACCAGAGGCAGGATCAAAGGAGTTGATCGGAATCGATTGGCAAGCGCCAGATTAGGCGCCTTACCAAAGTCATCTAAAATCTGATCCGGCCAGGTGGGATCGGCCAGAACGATCTCGTCGGTGGGATAGACGATGAAGCCTTCCACAGAACAGGGGAGCACATGATAGCCCTCCTGGTTCTCATACTCCCAGTCCGTGTCCCGATGATAGGACATAGTGTAGCCCTTGGGCGGGGTATCGGTCTTCTGAAAGACCGTGGAAAAGACCCCGATCTCCTGGACAGCCCAGCCCTGTCGGGCCTGAGCGTTGAGAAAACAGAGAAATCCCTCCCGGTCAAACAAATCCACAGGATGGGTCACACGTTTGGTCTCCATAGTCTCCCTCCTTTCAGAACCAGATGAGGAGCATCAGCACAAGCAGGCCGATTTCTGCAATCTTCAGGCGCTTGGCCCAGAACTCCAGGCGGTTTTTCAGGGGGACTTTTCGGGCCACCTCTTCCGGGGTGGTGTAATGCCGCCCCATTCGTCGAGCTTCAATGAGGCCGGACCGGTGTTGGGCCAGAATCCGCTCGGAGAGGATCTCCGCCCCGAAGGCCGTCAGGGCAATGAGCAGGATGAAAATGAGAATAAGAAGGGGGATCAGATACCCATGGATATCCAGGGACATCCCGCTGGTCACCAGCATGGCCAGGGCAGCCACAGGCATGATGAGGCCCTTGATGCCACGGAAGATGTCAATGCCACCGGGGTTGAAGATGGCGTAGTTGTCCAGGGCATCCCATTCCCAGTCGCTCTCCACAGTGGGGCCGGGTTCCGGCATGGCGTAGATCACCAGGCTGTAATGGGGGGAGCCCACCTTCTTCCAGTCCTCCCCCACGGTCCCCCGGTGTTCCAGGACTTTGGCGTTTTCGGCCTCCACGTCCTCCCGGGACTCAAACATGGCCCGCTGGGCCGGGTCCCGGAGCTTGTCCCCGTTGGGGTTGATCCACATGGTGTACCCCTTGGGGGGGCGGTCGGTCTCCCGGAACCAGGTGGCGTTGGGAGTCACGTTGACCGCCTCCCACCCCTCCCGGGCCTGGTCGGTGAGGAACCGGAGGAAGCCGTCCCGGTCCTGAAGGTCCACAGGGTTGATCATGCGCTTACCTTTCATGTCTCCCCCTCCTTTTCCTAGTAATTCTATGGTCATGATACCACCTTTTGAATCTTTTGTAAATCCTTTTGCCCGTCATGTTTTTCCCACGCCGCCTTCGAGGGCCGTCAAAGCCTCCCCTGTGAGGGGAGGTGGCTTCGGCTTTGCCGAAGTCGGAGGGGTGCGGGGTCTGAGGGTATGCTGTCGCACCAGTACGACAATTTCACCCCTGGGACAGCACCCCTCAGTCAGCCTGCGGCTGCCAGCTCCCCTATCAAGGGGAGCCTCTCCCCCCTCTGAGGAAAGTGACGAAGGTCCTCAGCAAATGAAAAAGAGTCGCTTTTCAGCGACTCTTTTTCATACAGTTACTTCTTCATCTTGGTGCGGATGGCCTTCAGGATCTGGATGACCAGCATGGAAGCCAGAGCCAGGCCGGGAATGGCCAGGAGCATGGGCATGGGCAGGGCCACAGCCTGCATGACGCCGGCCAGAGGCTTAATGAGCAGGACGGCGAACAGGAGGACCGCACCCACCAGGAAGGCTCCCTGGAGGGCGCTGTTGTTGAAGAACTTCCTGGTGAAGAGGACAGGCTCAGCCGCCTTGCAGTTGAAGCCGTGGAACAGGCGGGACAGGCACAGGGTGGCGAAGGCCATGGTCATGGCCATCTCGCTGCCGCCGTTGGACAGGCCCAGGTGGAAGGCCAGGATGGTAGCCACAGCAATGACCCCGCCTTCCAGACCCACGTTGGCCAGGAAGTCCTTGGTGAGGATGCCCTCGCTGCGGGGACGGGGCTTTTCCTTCATGACCGCGTCGTTGTGGGGCTCCAGGCCCAGAGCGATGGCGGGCAGGGAGTCGGTCAGCAGGTTAATAAACAGCAGGTGAACTGCCGCAAAGGGCACAGGCAGGCTCAGCAGGGAGGCATACAGAACGGTGAGAATACCCGCCATGTTGCCGGAGAGCAGGAACTGGATGGAGCGGCGGATGTTGGCGTAGACGTTTCGGCCGTTCTTCACTGCCTGGACGATGGTGGCAAAGTTGTCGTCGGTAAGGACCATGCCGGCGGCGTCCTTGGCAAC
>JAFZEB010000159.1 GCA_017560855.1 Ruminiclostridium sp. | reverse complement strand
GCCGCCATGAGCCGATCCGCCGCTTTCCGGTGGAGGGATATGATGTTGCCGGGTAAGAGCAGGCCGTTGGACATACTGCCGCCTCCTTTCAAAATATAGGGTAGTATTTTATTCTACAGGAAAATCGGGGTTTCGTAAAGTGCCTTTTAGAGGGAGGAGGGCCCAGAACCCCTCATCAGTCTGCTTCGCAGACAGCTTCTCCCCAGGGAGAAGCCTATCCATGCAGGAGACGAGGAGCCTTCTCCCACTGGGAGAAGGTGCCCACGAAGTGGGCGGATGAGGGGCAGGTTTGTCCTGGGTGGAATTGAGGGTCTACCTTTTTTCCACAACCTGTGTTATAATATTTTATTCAACAAAATTCGACCCTCACAAGGAGGTATTCTATATGGCAAACCGTGTGTCTATTCGCATCCACAACCAGACCTACCGCATCCTGGCCGAAGAGGATGAGGGCTACATCCAGAAGTGCGCCGCCATCCTGGACAAGGAGATGAAGGCCGCCATGGAGGGCACCCTCCTCTCCGTCAGCGAAGGTGCCGTTCTGGCCGGTCTGAACGTGGCTGATAAGTTCCAGAAGGAGCGGGCCGTCTCCGACAATCTCCGGGCCCAGCTGAAGGAGGCCCTGGACGAGAACGCCCGGCTGGCCCGGGAACTCACCGAGCTCAAGCGCCTGACCAAGAAGGCCGCCAAAGAGGCCAAGGAGTCCAAAGAAAATAACTGACCTGGAAGGAGAGACCCCATGGAACTTCTCGCACCTGCCGGTTCCCCCGAGTCTCTGACCGCAGCGGTCCAGTCCGGGGCGGATGCCGTCTATCTGGGCTACGGCCCCCTCAACGCCCGGCGCAACGCCAAGAACTTCTCCCAGGAGGAGCTGCGCCAGGCCGTTTCCTACTGCCATCAGCGGGGGACCAAGGTCTACCTGACCCTGAACACCCTCCTGTCCAACCGAGAACTGCCCCTGGCGGCGGAGACCGCCGCCTTTGCCTCTGAGATCGGCATCGACGCCATCCTGGTCCAGGACCTGGGCGTGGCCCGACTTCTCCGGGAGACCGTCCCCGATGTGGACGTCCACGCCTCCACCCAGATGACCGTCCACAACCTGGACGGCGTGAAGGCCTGCGCTGACCTGGGCATGACCCGGGTGGTCCTCTCCCGGGAGCTGTCCAAGACCGCCATCCAGTCCCTGTGCCAGACCTCTCCCGTGGAGCTGGAGACCTTTGTCCACGGGGCCCTGTGCATGTGCTACAGCGGCCAGTGCTTCCTGTCCGCCGTCCTGGGGGGCCGCAGCGGCAACCGGGGCCTGTGCGCCCAGCCCTGCCGTCTGGCCTTCCGCTGGCCGGGGGACAAGAAGCCCAGCCACCCCCTCTCCCTGAAGGACATGTCCCTGGCCGGGGAGCTTCAGGATCTGGAGGACATGGGGGTGGCTTGCCTGAAGATCGAAGGCCGCATGAAGCGGGCGGAGTACGTCTCCATCGTCACGGGCATCTATTCCTCCGCCATGGGGGAACGCCGGGAACCCACCCGGGAAGAGCTTTCCCAGCTGGAGGCCGCCTTCTCCCGTCAGGGATTCACCCAGGGCTACTACCGGGACAAGAAGGGCCCGGATATGTTTGGTATGCGCCCCGAGGGCATCAAGGACCCCACCGAGCTCTTTGAACAGGCCCGCCAGCACTACACCCGGGGGGAGCACAAGCTCACCACGGTCTGGATGTCTGCCACGGTGAAGGCTGGTCAGCCCCTGAGTCTCACCGTCTGGGACGAGTCCGGCCACGAGGCCACCGTCCAGGGACCTGCCCCCGAGGCTGCCCGAAACCGGGCGGTGACCGCCGAACAGATCGAAGGCCAGCTGGCCAAGACAGGCGGCACGGTCTACCATGTGGACTCCGTGGCTGTGGACCTGGACGATGGTCTGTCCGTCCCCATGTCCGCCCTGAACGCCCTCCGCCGGGAGGCCCTGTCCGGTCTGGACGCTGCCCGCACCGCTGTGCCGGAGCGCCGGGTCCTGCCCTTTACGCCCCCCGAAAAAGTGAAATACAATGGCCCCATGGGTTGGTCCCTGTCCTTCCGGACCTGGGAGCAGGTCTCCAAGGCCGCTCTGGATCTGGGCCCTGCCCTGGTCTGGCTGCCCTGCGATGTGATCGCCGCCCATGCCGACCAGATGGCCGACCTGATCCAGGCATACCCCCACATCAAGTTCGGCACCGTTCTGCCCCGGGTCCACTGGGATCGGGAGCGGGACAAGCTCTGCAAAGAATTGGCCGCCGCCAAGGAGGCCGGGGTTACTGAAGCTCTCCTGAGCCACATCGGTCAGCTGACCCTGGCAAGGGAATACGGCTTCACCCCTCGTGGGGACTTCGGTCTGGGTCTGGTGAACGACCTGGCCGCTGAGGAGCTGGCTCACCTGGGCTTTGCATCTGCTACGGCTTCTTTCGAGAGCAAGCTGGGCCAGATCCGGGACCTGTCCAAACCCCTGGAGGTGGAGCTGATGGTCTACGGCCGTCTGCCCCTGATGCTCACCGAGAACTGCATCATGAAGAACCGGGGCAAGGGCTGCCACTGCCGGGAGAACCCCCAGTCCCTCCGGGACCGGAAGGGGGAGGACTTCCCCGTGGAGCAGGCCTGGGGCTGCCGGAACGAGATCTTCAACGCCAAGGTCCTGTGGCTGGCCGACAAGAAGGCCGATTTTGAGCGGGTGGGAGCATCCTACGCCCGCCTGTCCTTCCTGCGGGAGAGTGCCCAGGAGTGCGCCGCCATCTTCCGGGCCTATCTGGAAGGAGCCGAGCCCCCGGTGGATTTCACCCGCGGATTGTATTACAGAGGCGTAGAATAACAACCCCTCAGTCAGCTTCGCTGACAGCTCCCCTTGCACAGGGGAGCCTTGAGGTCAGTACTCGCCTTAGCCTCCCTTGTGTAAAGGGAGGTGGCTCGCCGTTAGGCGAGACGGAGGGATTGTAACCTGTCGATGACGCACGAGGTATCGAGTAGAAAATTTCTCCACCCAACCAAATTCGATGGAAAAAACGGAGACAAACCATGAAAATAGTCTTAGCGTCCCAATCCCCCCGCCGCCGTGAGCTCCTGGGGAAAATGGGACTGGAGTTTACAACCAAATCGCCGGAGATCGACGAGGAGGCCATCACCGGCCTCCCCGCCGTGGAGTTAGTGAAAGCCCTCTCCCGGGAGAAGTGCCTGCACATCGCCAAGGACGAGGACCCGGAGACCATCGTCATCGGTTCTGACACCGTGGTGGTCCTGGACGGGGTCATCCTGGGCAAGCCCGCCAATGAGGCCGACGCCGTCCGCATGCTCACCGCCCTGTCCGGTCGGAGCCATGAGGTGTGCACCGGTGTCACCGTCTGCCAGGGTAAGAACGTCATGTCCCAGGCCGAGGTCACCCAGGTGACCTTCCGGGCCCTCACTGAGGAGGAGATCCGCCAGTATGTGGCCACAGGAGAGCCCATGGACAAGGCCGGAAGCTACGGCATCCAGGGCTACGGCGGCCTGCTGGTGTCGGGCATCCAGGGGGACTACAGCAACGTGGTGGGCCTGCCGGTCTGCCGCCTGGGCCGGATGCTCCTGGATTTCGGCGTGGACTGCATGGCTCTGGCCGCAGGAAAGGAATCTCATTGAAAAAACCAAGCCAACACAAGTTCATACGGCTGACTGCCGCGGCTCTGTCTCTGAGCCTGTTGGCGGCGGCGCTGGCCCTGGTCCTGAACGGGACGGCCAGCCCGCTGCGCGACTGGGGGGAGACGGTGTCGCGGCCTTTTCTTCGCCTTTTTTCCCCGGTTTCCGACGCCCTGGAGGAGGCGAAGGACTGGACCAGTGGAATGGAAGCCCTCCAGGCAGAGAATGCCGCTCTGGAAGAGAAAAACACTCGCCTGGAGGCCGCCGCCCGTCAGGGGGAGCTGGCCCAGGGGGAGAACAAGAACCTCCGGTCCCTTCTGGGCTGGACCCAGAGTCGGCAGGACCTGGACCTGACCTCTGCCCAGGTGGTGGGCCGGGAGAAGGACACCTGGGACCGGACCCTCACCCTGGACCAGGGGAGGAAGGCCGGAATCCGGGCGGGGCAGTATGTGGTGGAGGCCCACGGGGCCCTGGTGGGTCTGGTGGAGACTGTGGGTCGGAACTGGTGTGAGGTCCTGTTGGTGACTGCCCCGGACTTCTCCCTCTCTGGGATGGGGACCATCTCCGGCGCCCTGGGGACCCTGGAAGGGAACCTGGCCCGGATGGAGGAGGGAGAACTCCTCTTCACGGTCTTCTCCCCGGACTTTCCCATGAGTCTGGGGGAGGGGGTGGTAAGCCTGCCCCACGGGGAGGAGGAACCCCGGGACATCCTGGTGGGGACGGTGACTTCCCTGGCGGAGGATCCAGGCGGTCTCACCGCCGCCGGGGTGGTGACCCCCACTGCCCCCCTGGACCGGCTTTCCCAGGTCTATGTGATCACCGGTGTCCGGGAGGAGGGAGGATGACCCGCCTCTTTCTGGCGGTGGCTGCCGCTGTTCTTCTGGCCCGGACCCTTTGGCCCCCGGTCCTGCCCGCCCTCCTCTGTCTGCTGGGTCTTTGCTGGGGTGGGGAAACAGGGGCAAAATGTGGACTCTTCGGTGGAATTTTTGGATGTTTCCTGGGGTTTTCCCCCTGGAAACTCCCGGGTTTGACCCTCCTTGGGGGAATTTCCGGGACAGCTTTCCACAATTCTCCCCACTTCTGGGGAAACTGGTTTCGGGCCATCCCCCTGCTGGCGGGGTACTGTCTTCTCCCTGCCTTGGGCCACTGGTTCACAGGGGAGGAGCTGATCCCCTGCCTGACCCTGGCGGGGCAGGATTGCCTTCGCACCGCCCTCACCCTGCCCCTGGTCTATCCCTTCTGTCCCAAAAGGAGGTCAACATGACAAATTTTCGTTTTTTCACCGCAGCAGGCCTGTTTTTCGGTCTGCTGCTCTGTTTTTCTGCCCTGCTGTGGAACCTCCAGGTGGTCAACGGGGCGGCCTACTATGAAAGATCCCAGCAGGCCATCGCCCGGACCGAGACCGTTCCCGCTGCCCGGGGCAAGCTCCTGGACCGGACCGGGAAAATTCTGGCTCAGGACATGGTCTCCTGGGTCATTCAGGTCTCGGGGGACTGCCCGGAGCCGGACCTTCAGCGGCTGGAAGCCCTCTGCCGGGAGGAGGGGGTGGACTGGTCCGGGGCGGGGGACATTGCCGACCCCACCCCCGAACTTCTGGTCCGGGTCCGGTCCGAGGATCTGACCCGGGTGACCATTGGGTCCGCCGTCACCCGTCAGGGGAGCGGCGACCTGGCCCCTCACATCATTGGTCGGGTGGGGAAGATGACCCCGGACCAGTGGGAGGACTACCGGGATCAGGGCTACCCCATGGACGCCATGGTGGGGCAGGACGGGGCGGAGGCCGCCTTTGAAGCCCTCCTCCACGGCACCGACGGCACCAAGGTCATCCACACCGACCGCCAGGGGGAGGTCACCGGGGAGGGCTATGGGGTCCAGCCAAAGCCCGGGCAGGACGTGACCCTCACCTTGGACAGGGACCTGCAGGAGACCCTCCAGACCGCTTTGGGAGACTATCTGGCGGCCCACGGCTGCCCTGGCGGGGCAGGGGTGATGCTGGATGTGACCGACGGCGGGGTGTTGGCCATGGCCAGCCTGCCGGGGTACGATACGGCCACCTTCTCGGCGGACTACGCCCGGCTCACTGCAGACCCTGCCGCCCCCCTCATGAACCGGGCCATCCAGGGGCTGTATGCCCCGGGGTCCACCTTCAAGCTGGTGACCGCCGCCGCCGCCCTGGAGGAGGGGGTCCTGACCCCTGAAACCAGGATTTTGGACACGGGGCGGTACACCTACTACCCAAGCCCCCAGCCCCAGTGCTGGCTCTACCGCCAGGAGGGCCGCACCCACGGCCTGGAAACCCTCACCGAGGCCCTGACCGATTCCTGCAATATTTTTTTCTACGATGCTGGCCGACGGGTGGGCATCGACACCCTGGGAACCTGGGCGGAACAGCTGGGCCTGGGGATGTCCACCGGTGTGGAACTGGCCGGGGAGAAGACCGGGGTGGTGGCCGGACCGGACTACACCAGATCCGTGGGGGGGACCTGGTATGAGGGGAGCGTCCTCTCTGCCGCCATCGGTCAGGAGAACAACCGCTTCACCCCCCTTCAGCTGGCCCACATGACCGCCACCTTGGTGGGGGATGGGAACCGTTGGCAGGTCCACCTGCTGAAAAAGGTTGGGGGAGAGGACTACACGCCGGTCTCCCTGGGAAAAGTGGATATCGCCCCAGAGAATCTTACCGCCATCAAGGAAGGGATGCTGGGGGTGACCCAGACCGGTTCCCTGGCCTCTGCTTTTCGGGACCTGCCCGTCCGGGCCGGGGCCAAGACCGGGTCGGCCCAGGTGGCGGCAGACCGGGCCTCCAACGCCGTCCTGGTGGCCTTCGCTCCCTATGAGGACCCTCAGGTCGCCCTGGCCCTGGTGGCCCAGGAGGGGGGCAGCGGATCTGCCCTGGGGGAGGTGGCGGCGGCCATTCTGAAGACATATTTCGAAAAAATATGAAATATGTAATACTATGATACGTATTGCAATTATATCTGGTTTATAGTATTATATATTATAATTTTAGAGTACAGGAGGCGCGCAAATGTCCCAAAAACCTCTGAAAACCGGCCTGCAGCAGGCCACCTGCACCCTGGTGGCAGAGTGCCTGGTCCGGGCCTTACAATATCTCTCCACCGCAGACAGCAAGATCCGTGCCGAAGCCCACAACTGGCCCAGCGGCAAGACCCTCCGGCTGGAGGTCCCTGGGGCCGGGGGCTTCACCGTCACCGGCACCCCCTGGGGCTTTAAGAAGCTGGACAAGGAAACCGCCGGGGATGTGACCATCCTCTTTAAGAGCCCTTCCGATGCCTTCCGGGTCTTCACCGGCCAGATCAGCGTGGGCCAAGCCTACGCCCAGCACAAGTTTGTCCTCCGGGGGGACATGGCCCTGGCCATGCCCTTCGTCCGGTGCGTGGACATCACCGAAGGGTATCTCTTCCCCGAGTTCCTGGCCAAGCGGATCTTGAAACGCCTGCCGGAGAAAGAAGTTTCCCCCGCCCGGGTGTATGCTGCGGTGGTCCTTGGAAAGTAAGGCGTGGGAGTACAGCCCGCTGCCTCCCCTGTGAGGGGAGGTGCCCCGAAGGGGTGGAGGGATTGTCACGAAAAGTCTTACGTGTTTGCATCAACTTTCGGTAGAATTGAAGGTTTCTGCTGCACAATCCCTCAGTCAGCCTGACGGCTGCCAGCTCCCTTTACACAAGGGAGCCTAAAGTTATCAAATGGGAGGAACCAAGAACCATGGGAGCCTATTACGAATTCAAACTGCCTGCCAAGATCCTGTCGGGGTCTGAGGCATTGGAACACATTCCTCACGAACTGAACACCCTGGGGGCCTTCCGGCCCCTCCTCCTCAGTGACCAGGGCCTGGAAAAGGTGGGGGCGGTGAAGACCGTCCTGAACGCCCTGGCAGAGGGGGGCATGACCGCCGTGGAGACTTTTTGTGAGATCCCCCCGGACTCCTCCATCCAGGTGGTGAACCGGGTGGCCGCCCTCTTCCGCAAGCTGGGCTGTGACGGTCTCATCGCCCTGGGGGGCGGCTCGGTCATCGACACCGCCAAGGGGGTGAGCATGGTCCTGGCCCAGGAGGGGACCGACCTGATGGCCTCCGCCGGGTGCGAGGTCCTGCCCCGGGGCAAGCATGTGCCCTTTGCCGCCATTCCCACCACCTCCGGCACCGGCAGCGAGGCCACCATCGTGGCCGTGGTGGCCGACCCGGAGAAGAAGGTGAAGATGGAGTTTCTCAGCTATCACCTCCTGCCCGACCTGGCCGTCCTGGACCCCCGGATGACCGAGACCCTGCCCCCCCGCATCACCGCCTCTACCGGCTTCGATGCCCTGGTCCACGCCATTGAGTCGGCCACCTGCCTTCAGCGGAATCCCGTCAGCGATGCCTTTGCGGAGAAGGCCATGGGCCAGATCGTCCGCGCCCTCCCTGTGGCCGTCCGGGAGGGAAAGAACCGCAAGGCCCGGATGGTCCTGGCCAACGGCAGTCTCCTGGCCGGTGCCGCCTTCTCCAACTCCATGGTGGGCCTGGTCCACGCCATCGGCCACGCCCTGGGGGGTGTGTGCAAGGTGGCCCACGGAGATGCCATGACCATCCTGCTTCCCGCCGTCATGGCCTATAACCTGCGCCAGGGGACCTGCCGGGAGCGGTACAGTGAACTCCTCCTCCATCTGGCAGGACCTGAGGTCTACGCTGCCACCCCCAAAGAGGTCCGGGCCGAGAAGGCCATCTCCTTCCTGGAGGCCCTTCGCCGGGAGCTGGCCCAGGTCTGCGGCCTGCCCGAGACCCTCTCTGAGACCGGGAAGGTGCGGAAGGAGGACTTCGGTGCCGTGGCAAAAACTGCCCTGAACGATGGGGCCATCATTGTAAATCCCGCCCAGGCGGACTATAATGATATCATCGAAATTCTGGAGGAGGTCTGGTCATGAACCAAACTGCCAATACTGCGAAGATCCAGCGGATCGTGGCCCGTCAGCGGGAGTTCTTCCGTTCCGGAGCCACCCGTCCTGTGTCTGCCCGGGTGAATGCCCTGAAAAAACTCCGGCAGGAGATCAAAAACCGGGAGGGGATCCTGCTGGATGCCCTGAAGGCCGACCTGCACAAGTGCCAGTTTGAGGGCTATATGTGTGAGGTGGGCATGTGCCTGGACGAGCTGGGCTACCTCATCAAAAACGTCAGCGACTGGGCCAAGCCCCAGAAGCGGCCCACCCCCATTGCACAGTTCAAGTCCAAGAGCTATGAACTCCCTGAGCCCTACGGGGTCACCCTGGTCATGTCCCCCTGGAACTACCCCATCCTGCTGAGCCTGGACCCGGTCTTCGGCGCCGTGGCGGCGGGCAACTGCGTGGTTCTCAAGCCCAGCGCCTACGCCCCCCATACCAGCCGGGCTCTGGCTAAGCTCATCCAGGCGGTCTTTGATCCCGGCTGGGTCACCGTGGTGGAGGGCGGCCGGGAGGAGAACTCCGCCCTTCTGGAAGAGCGCTTTGACTACATCTTCTTCACCGGCTCCGTGGACGTGGGCAAGCTGGTCATGGAAAAGGCCAGCCGCCACCTGACCCCCGTCACCCTGGAGCTGGGGGGCAAGAGCCCGGTCATCGTGGACAAGACCGCCAACATCCCCCTCACCGCCAAGCGTCTGGCCTTTGGCAAGATCCTCAACGCCGGGCAGACCTGCGTGGCCCCGGACTACTGCCTGGTGGACCGTCAGGTGAAGGACCAGCTGGTGGCCGAGCTGAAGAAGCAGTTCATCCGCATGCTGGGCACCGAGCCCACCGAGAACGACAACCTGGTGCGCATCGTTAACCGCAAGCACTTCAACCGACTCCAGGGTCTGCTGGAGGGGGAGGAGATCCTCTTCGGCGGCTGGCACCGGAATGACCCGGAGGGAGAGAGCGGCTGGCTGGCCCCCACCCTCATTGCCGACACCCTGGAGGCCACCTCCAAGCCCATGGGGGAGGAGATCTTCGGCCCCATCCTGCCTATCATTCCCTATGATGACCTGGACCAGGCCATCGACTTCATCCGGGACCATGAAAAGCCCCTGGCCCTCTACCTCTTCACCAAATCCAAAAGGGTGAAGGACAAGGTCTTTAACACCTGCTCCTTCGGCGGCGGCTGTGTCAACGACGTCATCATCCACCTGGCCACCCACCACATGGGCTTCGGCGGCGTGGGTCACAGCGGCATGGGCAGCTACCACGGCAAGAAGAGCTTCGACTGCTTCACCCACTACCGGGCCATCGTGGACAAGGCCAACTGGATCGACCTTCCCATGCGCTACCAGCCCTACAAAAAGGTCAACGAAAAGCTCCTGCGGATGTTCCTGAAATAACGCCCTGTTTCACGGGGAACAAAATTTCCCTCTTGCATTTTCTTCTGAAAGGAGTATGCTACTACACAGAGCAACTATTTCAATCGGCATCCTGAATGCCGATGAGGAGGAATATATATGTCTAAGCACATCATTGCCATCAGCCGTCAGTGCGGCAGCGGCGGCCACACCATCGGCCAGATGCTGGCCCAGGAACTGGGTGTCCCCTTCTATGACAAGGCCTACCTGGACCGGCTGGCCGGCGACGAGGAGAACAAGGACCTCTCCGCCACCAACCTGCTCTTCACCCTGACCGAGTCCTGCGGGATGTACGACGGCTACCTGCTGACCAAGGACAAGGACTGTGCATCCAGCCGGGATGAGGCTGCCATGATTCGCCAGCTGGCCGACCAGGGACCCTGCGTCATCGTGGGCCGCTGCGCCGATTTCGTCCTGCGGGACCGTCCCGACTGCCTGCGGGTTTTCATCCAGAGTGATCTGGAAGACCGGGTAAAGCGCATGGTGGCCGAGCACGACATGTCCGAGGAGCAGGCCCGTCACCTGATCCGCAACAAGGACGCTCTGCGCTCCCGTCACTACAACTTTGCCTGCGACATCATCTGGGGCAAGGCAGAGAACTACCACATCGCCCTGGACAGCTGCGGCCTGGGCTTTGACCGCTGTATTGAGATCATCAAGGCCTGCTGCCAGTAAGAGATGTAACAAACCGGAAACGGCATTGGAACGGAAGGTTCCAATGCCGTTTTTTGACAGCTTAAACCAAATAAACCCCCGGTTCTACCGGGGGAAAATAAAAGCGTTAGCATATGAAGGCATAAAAACAGGCCGCGTTAGCGGCCTGTGAATGTAATGCGGGGTCAAATGTTCGATGCCCCTTTAGGGGCTAAGCCAGTAATGACCCTTCCAGGGTCTGTGCAAACCACCACTTTAGTGGAGGTTATGATTCGTCTTCCAGTTCAATCATGGGGTAGAGTACCGCCAGGGCGCCGCCCAGGACCGAGGTGTTCAGCCACTGGGTAAAGTCCACGACCTTTTTCTCGCCGCTGTCCAGAATGAGGCAGGGGAGTTTCCCGTTGTCCGGGTCCTCCATGGCGATGAGGGTGACCCAGTGCCAGCTGTCCAGGTTGTCCACAGCCCCGCTGGAGTAGTTCAGAAAGGCCACGGGCAGGTCGGCGTAGAGGGCCTCGGCCAGAAAGTCCCGGCAGGTTTCCAGAGAGGGCCGGGGCGCCTTCTCCCGGTTGGGGATCTCCAGGACCTTGCCCAGCAGAACGCACCCTTTGGACAGGGCAAAGCTCCGGCACCCCAGGATCAGGTTCTCCGCCTGGTCCAGCCCCCGGGGGCCGGGCGTGGTGTAGGACCAGATCTCCTCCATGTAGGCGGTAAAGGACCGCTGAGAGGTTCCCTTGGGAGCCATACGGGCCAGGCCCGGGTAGGACCGGGACAGATAGGTCAGAATGGCCGCCGAGGCGGTGGGGCCGCAGCCGGATCTCTGCTGCCAGCGGTCATGGAACCAGTCCTGGTTTCCGCCCTCATAGGTCTCGTTCTTGGGGCCGGAGAGGGTAAAGTATTCCGGGTGGGTCAGTTCGTACACCATGGGGGTCATCCTTTCACAAGGGGATGGGAAAACCCGAAAAGGGACGGTTGAGCGCCGTCCCTTTTCGGGTTTTATTTACTGGTTTGCGGGATCTTTCTTAGCGATCTCCATGAGCTCCAGGTACTCTTCCACGTTTTCCAGGTTGCCGGCCACATCTTCCTCGGTCAGGGTCTTCTTAACCTTGCCGGGGATGCCCACCACCAGGCTTCTGGGGGGGATGATGGTGCCGGAGGAAACCACGGCCCCTGCGCCCACGATGGAACCCTCGCCCACGACCGCATGGTCGAGAACGGTGGCGCCCATGCCGATGAGGCAGTTGTCTTCCACGGTGCAGCCGTGGAGGATGGCGCTGTGACCCACGGTGACGTTCTCACCGATGGTCACGTTGTGGCCCCGGTCG
>JAFZEB010000158.1 GCA_017560855.1 Ruminiclostridium sp. | reverse complement strand
GGGCACTGGCGGCCGGTGTGGTCGATGGTGTAGTCGGTGCCGCATTCTCCCGGCAGGATCAGCTGGCTGATGGGCACGATGTCGTAGCCCTCCCCGATCAGATGCTCCAGAATGGCGGGCAGGGCCTCGGGGGTGTGCAGGGCGGCGTTGTGGAAGAGGATGATGGACCCCGGCCCCACCCTGGAGGTCACCCGGTCAGTGATGGTGGCCGCATCGTAATCCTTCCAGTCCAGGCTGTCCACATCCCACTGGATGATCTCCAGGCCCATGCCGCGGACAGTGGAGACCACATGGTCGTCGTACTCCCCGTAAGGCGGGCGGAAGAGGGTGGGGGAGCCCCCGGTGACGGCCTTGATCTTCTCGTTGCAGGCGGTGATGTCGGCGATAATCTGGTCGGCGGAAAGGGAGTTGAAGTGGGCGTGGTCGTTGGAGTGGCCCATGACCTCGTGCCCGGCATCATGGAGGGCTTTCACGGACTCGGGGTATTTGTCCACCCACTCCCCCACCACGAAGAAGGTGACTTTCACGTTGTATTGGTCAAAAATTTCGATGAGGGTCTCGGTGTCCTCGTTGCCCCAGGCGGCGTCGAAGCTGAGGGCGCACACCTTGTGGTCCCGCTGGACGCAGTAGATGGGCAGCTGCCGTTGGGTGGCGGCGGTGGTGACGTAGCTGGGCAGGGTGGTGACCAGGCACAGGGCGCACACAGCCAGGATGGCGCCGGGGATGGCCAGGTATCGTTTGCGGAACAAAAACAGCTTCATACAGATCCCGTCCTTTCTCATGGGAAAACCTATGCGGCTGGGGAAATCTCCATGCAAAACCCAGCGAAAAAGGACGGGCCTTATGACATCCATACGGGAAAGTGATAAAATTGAATTGCGGAATGGGTCTATTGCGGGTATAATCATATCAAAGAACAGACCATGAAAAAGAGAGAAGGTATAGCTTTTATGCAGATCAACGAACAAATGGTGCGTGATATTGTGGCGCAGGTCATTGCCGAAATGCAAAGCGGCGGCTTCGTGAAGTGCCGCGACGAGAAAAGCGGCGTCATGAGCATCGATGGCAGCAAAGTGGTGATGGAACCCTTTGACACGGGCAGACCCGGAGACAAGGTCTGGCTGAAGGATGTCATCACCTCCAAAGAGAACAAAAACCTGGCCGCCGGTCTGATGAAGATCGAGCAGACGGAGTTTCCCTGGACGCTGAACTACGATGAGGTGGACTACGTCATCGATGGGCAGCTTACCATTCGGATCAATGGCTGTGATATCGTTGCCAATGCGGGCGACATGGTTTTGATCCCCGCAGGTTCCAGCATTGTGTTTTCCGCCCTGGATCATGCCCGGTTCGTCTATGTGACCTATCCGGCCAACTGGAGCGAGCAAGCCGAGGGCTGATGCCGGGCGGCCTTTCCCCCTTTGCGGACCGGGAGAACCTTGCACGAATACAAAACAGGCAGAGACGATGTCGTCGTCTCTGCCTGTTTTTATGTACGGCAGAAATATTGGGCGAATGTCCATCTTTTTTTGTAAAAAGCATTACATAATAAGGAGGAATATGATATAATTTAAAAAGAATGTAATGGATCGCTTGGGGATCCAGGCGATTGGAACGGTTCTTGAAGGAGGAGATCACATGAAACGATATAAGCGAATACTCAGCGCCCTCATGGCAGCTGCCCTCATGCTGGGGCTTTGTGTTCCTGTTTCGGCCGCAGAGGTGAAATCCGGCGGCGGAAGCGCCATTCTGGATCAGGACAAAAAAGTTCCTTCCGGCTATGTGGCCAATCAGAATCCCTATGGCTATCCCATCGACCAGGCATTTAACCTCAATCCTTCCAAGGAGCTGCTCTTCTACGGCTGTGCAGACAAGGGAAAGCATGCCGGTTTGGAGGACACCAACGGCAAAAGCCTGAAAGACTTTGTGAAAAACCCCAAAAGTGCTACCGGGTCCGCAGAGTTTAAGGTCCCGGATGGCACCTGGTCCTTTGTGCAGGCGGCGGCCTTTGACCCCACCGGCAGCGGCCGGGACGACTACGCCGTTTTCATTGGCGTGAAGGACAAGCATGCCCAGGTGTGGGTCTCTGGTCTAGGAGACCAAAAAACGGTGAGTTCTGTCTGTGACCTGGGTGAGATCACCTGGATGAACAACGACTACAATCAGTTCCAGAGCACCTCTCTCTTTGACATTGTTGCCGGTGACTTTGACAACGACGGCAAGGACACCATTGTGGTCTATGTGCCCAACAGCGGGGATGACTATGTGCTCACCGAGCTCTCCTATGATGCCGGTAAAAATACTGTCGTTTCAAAGAAGGAGTCCAAGGGGCTTCTGATGAGCGCCTACTTCAGCAGTACCATCAACCGGAGTGACAAGAACTCGGCCAATAAGCTGGCGGTCTCCATGACGGCCAGCGACCTCAACGGCGACAAGATCGATGACCTGGCTGTTCTCTCCTACTGCCATAGAGTGGGCACCTCGGATGTCTCCCTGGATTGCTATCGCCCCACCATAAAGGTGGTCTACGGAACCAATCAGGCAGGTACTGTAGTGGACAAGGCCGGAAAGTCCGTTGCCAATGTCTGGTACAGTGATAACGGGACCCACACCTTCCCTGCGGCGGCCAGCCTAGTCAGCGGAGACTTCAACGGCGATACCGTGGACGACCTCTTTGTGGTAGGTGCCCGTGCTACCGCAGGGATGAAGGACAACGGCACCAAGGTGAACGGAAAGATCACCGTGTATGACAAGTATTGGTACATGCAGGGGGTCTTCACTTCGGTCAACAGCAAGGGCGGCGTGTCCCTTGTGTCCGGCAGCCCCTACTATGTGGACACCAACGGCTGGTGGGTAGGCGGCTTCTACAGCAGCGATGACAGCTGCTGGGGCGAAGTCATGGCGGAAGCCGTGGCCTTTGGCGGCATGGGGGCCAGAGAAATGCTCTTTGTGGCCGGTAAGATCTTTGACGTAGGCGGCGGAACCCCCAAGGAGCCTGTGCATACGGTGGGTTACTTCAACTACAGCGACGATGGAGCCGGGAGCAACATTATCAGCAACACCCATGTACAGTCGGTCACGGCAGGCAACTTTGACGGCAACCAGTACGGTCGGGAGCAGGTGGTCTTTACCATTGGCCTGAAGCAGAAAGGCCATGATGACTACCACTTCATGTGCGTCTATATTGCCGGTAAGTACAATGATCGGAATGAACTGATCGGCTATGAAAACATTGATGTCCAGGGTGACTCTTCCTATATCTACGAGAATAAGGGCGATGACCAGGACGAAGGTCTGGCCTGCCTGGTGCTGGGTGTAGACAACGACACCGACGGCGACGTGGTCAAATACCTGGGCTCGGACTATATCTATGCCGACCCGGAGGTCAAGGCGGTCATCCAGGCGGCACCCTATTTTGATGAGCTGACCGATTCCTCCTACAACGCCACCAGCTACAAAATGGAGACCTCCTACGGGGTGAGCGACGGCTCGACCTCCAGCTTCAGCCAGACCGGCGGCATTGCGGGAGAAGCAACAGCCTATGTCGTTTCGGCAGAAGCCAGCCTCAGCTATACCCATGAGCTGACCACCACGACCCTGCGGGAATCTGCAACCACCTATTCCAACACCTACACGGCCTATGGGCAGGATGTGGTGGTGGTCCATCGGACCCCCTTCACGGTACATAAGTTCCATGAGCAGAAGGCGGACGGGACCTGGCCGGCAAAGTCGGAGGAACCGAACCGTACCTGTCTGATCCCCCTGGAACCCTACTCTGCCAACCTTACGGTGGACGAGTACAACGAATTTGTTAAGGAGTATAACCAGACCATCGAAGAGGCCATCCAGGAAAAGAAAGTGAGCGGCCAGTGGGACCGGCTGGTGGAACTGGACCCGGAGGAAAACTATCTGGCAGACAATGAGGGCAATCCCTGGGCGTACAACACCTCGGGTCACACTGCCGTGCCCGTGCAGAGCGCCACGGAATGCGCTGCAAACGCCCAGGTCCTCAGCACGGAGCGGCATTCCATGGATACCTCCGGCGGTGCAAAAACGGTGGAATGGAGCAAAAGCAACACCACCACGGACTCCATGGAAGAGGTCCACGGACTCTCTTTTGCCTTTACCGTTACGGCAGGTAAGTATTTTGGTGGTGCCACGGCTGGCGCCGGTATAACCGGCGGGCTGGATGCATCGAAGGGCGCGATCCACTCCACCACGGAGGGCACCCTGGTGGGCACCTCCTGCACGGTGAAGGATATTGACAAGAAAGATCTGGTCAGCAGGGGCCAGCGGGGCGAGATCATCGACCAGTACGGCTTCCAGTGGAGCATTCTGGGTTGGGAACGCCACCTGAACGGCAACAGCGACCCCAAGGCCGACCTGGACGGCGACGGAGAGGCCGATGGGGTCTGCATGACTCCCGTGATCGGCTACTACCTGACCGATGTAAAGAGCCCCTCCCTGTCTGTTCGGGATCTGAAGGCTTCTGCGGCCGGGGATACGGTCGCCCTGACTTGGAGCGCGCCCGATCAGCACGGGTATTGGCCTGCTGTCAGCGGGTACAAGGTCTATGAGGTGGCGGGTTCCGCCTACACCCAGGTGAGCGATGCTGTGATCACTGACACCGGAGACGGCATGACGGCTGTCATCACCGGTTGTGCCCCCAGCAGCACCCACAGCTATGTGGTCACCACCTATGATAAGACCGGGAACGAGAGTGTTTGGTCCAACCGGGTGACGGCCACCATGCCTGTGGTGCGCTACACCCTGGCCTACGCTGCGGAGCAGGAGGACACAGCGACCCTGACGGCATACCGGTACGGAGCACCGGCCGAGACCTACGCCAGCGGCGAAAAGATCCCGGCGGAGACCACGGTGACGGTGAAGGCCGCACCTGCCGCGGGATACGTGGTTTCGGGCTTTGAGGTGCTCAGAGGCGGCGAGCCGGCTGCCTTTGTGGAGTCTGGAGACTCCAGCGGGGCAAGATACTGCACCTTCCCCATGGCTGCCGACACCACGGTGAAGGTCATGACCAAGGCGTGCCAGTCTGACCTGACGGCCACCTTCACCGACGTGGACCCCAACCTGTGGTACTTCGATGGGGTGGACTATGTCCTGGCCAACGGTCTGATGAAGGGTGTGTCCGGCAGTCGATTTGCCCCTGACCAGACCACCACCCGCAGCATGATCGTCACCATCCTCCACCGGGTGGAGGGCGAGCCTGGGGCAGGCGCCTCCGGCTTTGCAGATGTGGCTGCCGGGACCTGGTACACGGCGGCGGTGGATTGGGCAGCCGAGAACGGCATCGTGACCGGCTACGATGAGACCGCCTTCGGTCCCCAGGACCCCATCACCCGGGAGCAGCTGGCGGCCATTCTGTACCGCTATGCCCAGTATCGGGGCTTTGATCTGAGCTCCCATACCCAGGGGAACCTCCGGGGATATGCGGATGCAGAGAACGTCAGTGCATACGCCGTGACGGCCATGGACTGGGCGGTGGGTGAGAAACTCATCACCGGCGTGAAGGGGGATACCCTTGCCCCGAATGGGGTGGCGGTCCGTGCCCAGGCGGCCACCGTCCTGATGCGGTTCTGTGAGGCGCTGAAACCCTGACGAATCATTCACATTACACAGAAAGCCCCGGAACCTGGGTTCCGGGGGCTTTCTGTGTATCCTTTTTGCATCCTTTCGTGTGGTATCATTCCCCTACAAGTATAATGGCAGTTCTATTCTCACGGAAAAGCCGGCCGAAATATAAAACAATTACACCGATAGGCAAAATATGAGTGAAAAATGGTTTTAGTACACTTGTATGAAAGGGAATGAATACTGTATAATTATAGAGTATCATGTAATTTCTGTACCCTTTTTTAATAAACAGGAAGAGAATGTCAGATGGGAGGCTATGGCTTTGACCGATGAAGAACTGAGAAAGCTGAAGCGAGGAGACTTGCTGGAACTGCTGGTGGCCCAGAGCCGGGAGACCGAGGAACTCCGTGAAAAATTACAGACGGCAGAGCGGGAACTGGCCAGCCGCCGGATCCGCCTGAACGAGGCGGGCAGCATCGCCAACGCCGCCCTGGACCTGAACGGGGTCTTTGCCGCCGCCCAGGCCGCTGCCGACCAGTACTTAGAGAGCATCCGCCTGCAGAGCCAGGACACCGAGTCCCATTGCGCCCAGCTGGTGGCCGAAGCCCAGGAAAAGGCCGACCGCCTGCTGGCCGAGACCGAGACCAAGTGCGCCGACATGGTGGCCCAGGCCGAGGCCGAGACCCGGGAGTTCTGGGACATGGTCTCCCGCCGCCTGGAGAATTTCTACAACGAGCACGCCGGACTGCGGGAGCTGCTGGCCCTGGACCAGCTAAAGTCCCCTGCACTCGCCCCGGCGGAAGAGTCCCCCGTGGAAGAGGAACCCCATGAATAAGCAAGACCCCAACCTGGAAGCCCCTCGCTCGGAAGTGCCGGTGGGCCCCACCCTCGCCCAGTTGGAGGCGGAGCTGGCCCGGGAGCGGTACAAGACCCGCTACGGCAGGGTCCTGCGCTCCACGGTCTACGCCCTCATTGTGGTGGCGGCGGTGGCCGTTCTGGTGGCTACCCTGTGGATGCCGGTGCTGCAGATCTACGGCTCCTCCATGACCCCGGCGTTGGAGGACGGCGAGATCGTCCTCTCGGTGAAGGACGCCACCCCGGATGCGGGAGATGTGGTGGCTTTCTACTATAATAATAAGGTGTTGGTCAAGCGGGTCATCGGTCACCCCGGCGACTGGATCGACCTGAAGGACGACGGCACCGTGATTCTCAACGGGGAGACCCTGCAGGAACCCTACCTGGAAGAGACGGCCTTTGGTGAGGTCACCATCGACCTGCCCTACCAGGTGCCGGAAGAGAAATATTTTGTGCTGGGCGACCACCGCAGCGTGTCGGTGGACTCCCGCAACCAGGCCGTAGGCTGTGTGGCCGAAGACCAGATCGTGGGCAAGATCGTGTTCCGGGTCTGGCCTCTGGCGGCATTTGGCCCGGTAACGTAAACAAAATTTTTCGCATAGGGCGCGCCCTATGTGCATGCTCTGGGTCCAGAGCATGATAGACCTTCGGTCCCTGAGACCGAGAGAGGAGGTGGAGCATGGAACGTGATCTGTTATCCCGCGCGGCGGAATTTATCAGCGAACAGAGAAAGAAAACACGCTGGACCAAAGTGGTCACAGCCATGGCGGCGGTGGTCGTGTTCTGCACCACCTATGCATTGATCCTCCCGGCCATCACCCTGGAGAACCAGGTTTACTGCGGGAAGGAGGCCCACAGCCACGGGGCGGACTGCTACGGTCAGGTGCTGGTCTGTGACCTCCCCGAGGCCAAGGCCCATGTCCATAGCGATGGCTGTTATGAAGTGGAGCGGACCCTGGTCTGCACCCAGGCGGAGACCCCCGGCCACAGCCACACCGACGCCTGCCGGACCGCCGAGACCCACCTCACCTGCGCCAGCCAGGAGGAGGGCCACGTCCACGGGGACGGGTGCTATTCGGTCACCAGTTCTGTGACCTGCGGCCAGGCAGAGGAACCCGGCCACACCCATGGGGACGGCTGCTGGAAGGAGACCAGAACCCTGGTCTGCACCGAGAGCACCGAGCTGCCCGAGGGCGGCCATGTCCACGGGCCTGAGTGCTACGGCGGGGAGGAACTGACCTGCACGAAGAAAGAGCACGAGCATGAGCTGAAGTGCTATTCCAACCCCAAGGCCGACCTGGAGAGCGCTTCGGTCTGGGAGCGCACCCTGCCCGACCAGCTGACCGGCATCTGGGCCGATGACCTGCTGGCCGTGGCCGAGACCCAGCTGGGCTACCAGGAGAGCAGCAGGAACTACGATGTGGACAACGAAAACAACAAGCTGGGCTACACCCGGTACGGCGACTGGTATGGATCGCCCTACGGCCACTGGTGCGCCATGTTCGTGTCCTTCTGCCTGCACTATGCAGACATCCCCACCCAGGCCTTCCCCTGGGAGGCCAACTGCCAGCAGTGGATCGATGACCTGACGGACAAGGACCTGTACCGCCCTGCCGGGGACTACACCCCCAAGGCCGGTGACCTGATCTTCTTCAACTGGGACAACGAGCCGGATTCCGACCATGTGGGCATCGTGCAGGAAGTCACCCTGGATGAGAGCGGGGCCGTCACCCAGATCAAGACCATTGAGGGCAACACCTCCAATCAGGTGAAGATAAAGACCTATCTGCCCAAGGACGAGTCTGTCATGGGCTACGGCGAACTGCCGGAGAACCCGGATCCCCCCGCAGAGAGCGAGGAGGAAGGGGCGGAGGAGACCGAGGAACCTGAGCAGACTGACGAGCCTGAGACCCCGGACCAGACCCCGGAGGAACCTGGGGAGCAGGAGGAAGAGGAACCGGACAATGG
>JAFZEB010000017.1 GCA_017560855.1 Ruminiclostridium sp. | reverse complement strand
GGGCGTCCCACGCCCGTCTATCACTGCCAGAATCTCTCGAACAAGCTGGGGCGCACGCAGATTTATCTGAAGCGAGAAGACTTGAACCATACTGGCGCGCACAAGCTGAACCACTGCATGGGCGAAGGCCTGCTTGCTTCCTGCATGGGCAAGAAGAAGGTCATCGCCGAAACCGGCGCCGGTCAGCACGGCGTGGCTCTGGCCACCGCTGCCGCTTACTTCGGCCTGGAGTGCGACATCTACATGGGCGCTGTGGACATCAAGAAGCAGGCTCCCAACGTGGCCCGCATGAAGATCCTGGGCGCCAACGTGGTGGAAGTCACCCACGGTCTGCAGACCCTGAAGGAAGCGGTGGACGCCGCCTTTGAGGCCTATGTCCAGGACCCCGTGAACTCCATCTACTGCATCGGCTCCGTTCTGGGCCCCCATCCCTTCCCCATGATGGTCCGTGACTTCCAGAGCGTGGTGGGCATCGAGGCCCGTGAGCAGTTTACCCGCATGACCGGTGAACTCCCCGATGCTGTGGTGGCCTGCGTGGGCGGCGGCTCCAACGCTGCTGGTATGTTCGCCGGCTTCCTGAACGATCCCGTGGACCTGTACGGCATCGAGCCTCTGGGCCGCGGTCCCAAGCTGGGCGATCACGCCGCCAGCCTGATGTACGGCACCGAGGGCATCATGCACGGCTTCAACTCCATCATGCTGAAGGATGAAAACGGCGAGCCCGCTCCCGTCTACTCCGTGGCCAGCGGTCTGGACTACCCCTCCTCCGGCCCTGAGCACGCCTTCCTGCAGGACATCGGCCGGGTCAAGTACGACGTCATCGACGACGAGGAGACCATCGACGCCTTCTACACCCTGGCTCGCCTGGAGGGTATCATCCCCGCCATCGAGAGCGCCCACGCAGTGGCCTACGGCATGAAGCTGGCCAAGGAAATGGGCACCGGTTCCGTCCTCATCAACCTCTCCGGCAGAGGCGACAAGGACATGGACTATGTCATTGAAAACTACGGCATCCGCTGATTATACGAACATAAGAGGATGCCCGGACGAAACTCGTCCGGGCATCCTCTTTCTTTTTCTCTCTCATTTTGCGAAGAAGGCCACGGCCACAGCGCCGGGACCTGCATGGGTGCCAATGGTGCAGCCCACCGTGGAAATGGGCAGGAACTCCGCCATTCCCTGCCACAGCTCGCCGCTGTCGTCAATGTACTTCTGCAGAAGCTTGTCGGAAAGGCCGCTGTAGGCCAGGGCAAAGGGCTTTTGGAAGTCGATGCCGCCGCACTCCTCCACCAGCTGGCGCAGGAGGTTGTTGCCCTGCTTGGAGCCACGGGCCTTGCCCTTCATGGCCACCAGGCCGTCCTCCACAGCGATGACTGGCTTGATGGACAGCAGCCCTCCGGCAAAGGCGGTGGCGGCGGAGATGCGGCCGCCCTTCTTCAGGTACTCCAGGGTGTCCAGCAGGGCCAGCAGACGGATGTTTTTCTTCTCCTCATCCAGCCGGGCGGCGATCTCCCGGGCAGACAGACCCTGATTCCGAAGGACCAGACCTAGCTGGACCAGGATCCGCTCGCCAATAGTCACGTTTTCACTGTCCACCACGAAGATACGATCCTCGTAGCCCTCGGCGGCGATGACAGCGCTCTGGTGGGTGCCGGAGAGCTTCCCGGACAGGGTGATGACCACAGCCTCGTCCCCGGCTTCCACCACCTTCTCATAGGCGGCGGCGAAATCACCAGGGGGGATCTGGCTGGTGGTGGGGAGCACATCATTCTCCACCAGTTTTTCATAGAATCCCTCATGGGTCAGGTCTACCGCATCCCGGTAGGCCTCCTCCCCGAAGAGAACGGTCAGGGGCAGGTGGATGAGCCCCAGTTCCCGGGCCTCTTCAGGCAGGATATCGGATGCAGAGTCGATGATAAATTGTACGGCCATAGAAATGGTTACCTCTCTTATACAATGTCTTATTCCGGTTTTTCACCCAGCCGGGCGGCGATCTTTCCCAAGGCCCGGTAGAAGATCTCCCGTTCCTCCTGGGTCAAATCATCCCCGCCGAAGGTCACCCAGTGCTGGATGAGTCCTTCCATCTGGCGGGCCAGTTCCTCCCCTGCGGCGGTCAGGCGAAGGGGCGCACGATACTTCTTCTCCCCTGTCTGGATATAGCCCCGTTCCTGGAGGACGGCAAGGGTGCGGGAGATGGCCGCCTTGTCCTCGGCACACATCTGGCTGAGCTGGGCGGCGGTAAGCCCCTCCGGGTGCTGACCCAGAAAGAACAGACACATGACATGGGTCCCCTTCAGACCAAACTCGGTCATTTCCGTGGACTTGATCTTCTGGATGGATCGGTAGCACTGGGTAATTCCCGTGACAAAGTCTTGAAATCGTTGGAGCACAGAGACACCTCCCTTTTCGTTTTGACAGGATACCACATAGATGTTGATTTGTCAACAATATTCGTTGATGAATCAACATCTTTACAAATATATTCCTTTCTTTCCAAATGATTTCATATGTACTGACATCTGGCGGAATCCGTCAAAATCTGTTATACTATAAGGTAACGTGAATCCAAACCCAGCAATCAGGAGGTATCTATGGCTTCCAACAAGAAAAACACCTGGATCAAACCCCGCCACAACACCCTGCGGAATATCCTCGCCCCCGTCATTGGACTCTACACCCGCCTGAAGTTTGGGGTCAAACCCGAAAAGTTCCAAGACCAGGGGGATCGCCAGTATCTCATCATCATGAACCACCAGACCAGCTTTGACCAATTCTTTGTGTCTCTGTCTTTCCGTGGCCCCATCTACTACATCGCCACCGAAGACCTCTTCTCCAAGGGCTGGATCTCCCGGGCCATCAGCTACATTCAGGCCCCCATTCCCATCCGAAAGCAGACCATGGATCTGAAGGCCGTAAAAAACTGTCTCCGGGTGGCCAAGGAGGGCGGCACCATTGCCCTGGCTCCTGAGGGAAACCGGACCTACAGTGGTCGAACCCTCCAAATGAAGCCCAGCATCGCCAAGCTCTGCCGCTCCCTGAAGCTTCCCCTGGCCATCTATCGCATCGAGGGCGGTTACGGTGTAGAGCCCCGATGGAGCGATGTAGCCCGAAAGGGTCCTATGACCGCTCGGGTCACCCGGGTCATCGAACCGGAAGAATACGACCAGATGACCAACGAGGAACTCTTCGACATCATCCAGCAGGAACTCTGGGTGGACGAGGCTTCCGTTACCGGAAACTATCCTCACAGCAGAAGCGCAGAGTATCTGGAGCGCGCCATCTACGTCTGTCCCTTCTGTGGTCTGGCCGAACACGAGAGCCACGGGGACACCATCACCTGCAAGTCCTGCGGCAAGCAGGTGAAATACCTGCCCACCAAGGAGCTGAAGGGTGTGGACTTCGACTTCCCCTTCCCCTTCGTGGCCCAGTGGTATGACTACCAGGAGGAGTTTGTGAACGGCCTGGACCTGACTGCCAAGACCGGAGAACCTCTCTTCCACGACACCGCCAAGCTGTCTGAGGTCATCCTCTACGACCGTAAGATCAAGCTGAAGGACAACGTTTTCCTGACCCTCTACGGGGACAAAGTGGACATAGACGGCATAGAGTATCCCTTTGACGAGATCTCTTACGTGACCGTTCTGGGCCGGAACAAGCTGAACCTGTACATTGGGGACAAGGTCTACCAGTGCAAGGGCAGCAAGCGGTTCAACGCCCTGAAATACGTCCACATCTATCACCGCTACAAAAACATCAAGGAGGGAAATGAACATGGAAAATTTTTGGGATTATAACGTATGGGGTACCCTGAACATCTTCGCCTTCCTGCTGCTAAGCCTTCTGGCCGCCAACAGCCTCAAGCGCATCTTCCCCGTGCTGAAAGCCTCCCTCATCCCCACCTCTGTTCTGGGCGGTGCCATCCTTGTGGCCATCGGCGGGATCTATAAGCTGATCACCGGGGATGTGATGTTTGACACCCAATTCTTCGGAGGCCACGGCATGGCCACCCTGGAAGTCATCACCTACCACACCCTGGCCCTGGGCTTCATCGCCTCTGCCCTGAAGAGCTCTGAGAACTCCTTCACCAAGCAGCGCACCACCGAGATCTTCAACTCCGGTGTTACTACCGTGGCCACCTACCTGATCCAAGCCGTTGTGGGCTTTACCATCACCATCATCGCCGCCAAAGTCATGACCGACTTCTTTGCCGCTGCCGGTGTCCTTCTCCCCTTCGGCTACGGCCAGGGCACGGGACAGGCCATGAACTACGGCAACATCTACGAGCTGGAGCACGGCTTCGAAGGCGGCAAGAGCTTCGGCCTCACCATCGCCGCCATGGGCTTTATCTGCGCCGCTCTGGGCGGTGTTATCCACCTGAATATCCTGAAGAAGCGGGGCAAGATCGACTTCGCCAACATCAATAAGACCAACGAGATCGTGGACGAGATCGAAGGCAAGGACGAGATCCCCATGCAGGGCAGCCTGGACAAGGTGACCTTCCAGATCTCTCTGGTCTTCGTGGCTTACTTCATGAGCTACTGGGCCATGACCGGTCTGGCAGCCCTCCTGCCCGGTATGAAGTCGGTCATCTTCGGCTTTAACTTCCTGCTGGGTGTCATTGCTGCCGCTGTGGTGAAGCTCATCCTGAAAGGTCTGAGAAAGTCCGGCCTCATGAGCCACCAGTACACCAACAACTTCCTCCTGACCCGTGTCAGCAACTTCTTCTTTGACATTATGGTGGTGGCCGGCATCGCCGCCATCCGTCTGGGTATTCTGGAACAGTACTGGGGCATCCTCCTGATCCTGGGCATCGTGGGCGCTTTCATCACCTACGGTTACAACCGCTTCGTGGCCCTGCGGCTCTTCCCCGAATACCCTGAGGAGCAGTTCCTGGCCATGTATGGCATGCTCACCGGTACCGCCAGCACCGGCGTAGTCCTGCTGCGAGAGATCGATGGCGGTTTCAAGACCCCGGCAGCCGACAACCTGGTCTACCAGACCATCTCCGCCATTGTCTTTGGCTTCCCCATGATGCTTCTGGCCACCCTGGCCCCCGTGAAGCCTGCCCTCACCTGGGTCATCCTGGTGGTCTTCTTCCTGGGTATGAATGTCATCCTCTTCCGCTCCAAAATCTTCCGGTTCGGAAAGAAAAAAGCAACCAAATAAGCACGAAAAGGGCACAGCAAAATGCTGTGCCCTTTCTTTATGGACGGATGGTCCCACGTGCCAGGACCCTCGGGGACTCGGGGGAGGAAAGGGCCACTTCCCTGCCCATCAGATCCTCCACTGTGCAGGCCCCCACCACCATGACCTGCAGGGTCCGCCCCCGGACAGACAGGAGGGAAGGCAGCGGCATCCCCCCTTCTATGCTCAGTTCAAATAAGCTCCCCGGGGGCAGATGGCTGACCTCCACCGCCATCAAAACACCCCGGGGCATGGGGTAGAGCCGCACCACACCCCGGAGAACAGGGGCTTCCGGGCTTCCTGTCAACCGCGCCGATGCGTGAGGTTTCTGCCGAAGAAGACTTGCTGCCGTCAGAATGTCGTAGTGTTCCATGGACTCCTGATACATCTCGGGTCCCTCCCTTGCAAATATGGTCCATCCCCAACCTATGCACTTTCCACCGAAAACTTGCCCGCCGGACACATCTATGCTAAGATACAGACACTAGGTTTCAAGGAGGCAGATCCCATGGATGACAACAGCAGACAGCTCTGGCGGCAGCTCTATTTCCTGGCCGTGACCATTGCAGAGTTTGAACCCTGGGATCGGTTCTCAGAAGATCTTCCCTTTGTGATGATCCAGGAGGATCAGGAGACCAGCCTATTCTTCTCCTTCCTCCTCCCCTCTTCCGGGCAATGCGCCATCGCCTGCTATGTGGGGGAAGGAGCCTACACCACCGCACGAAAGCTCCTCACCGGCAAGAACCCCAAGGAGGAGCCCGTCTTCTATCTGCAGACCGCCATGATTGCCCTGTGGGGGGACCGGGAGGAGGTCAGTTCTGCCAACCGCCGTCGGATCAAAGACCTGGGCATCCGGTGCCGGGGCAAAGGGGGATGGCTCCACTTCCAGTCTTTCCGCCCCGGTCTGGCCCCGGAGGACCTGACAGAAGAACAAGCCACCCTCCTGCGGGATGGCCTGGGGAACCTCCTGATGATGGTCCAGGCCGCCGCCCAGGGGAAGCTGCCGGTCAATCAGGAGGCCGGGGACTTCATCATGCGGTTCTACGACCCTGACGACCGCCTGTACCACACCGGAGTCTTCCCCCACATGGAATTTGACCAGGAGACCTTTGATGAGGTCCTGCTGGACGAGGATGACTTCACCCGCCAGCTGAAGGCCATGCCCCACCGGGCTTACGACCTGGAGATAGACTGGTCCTACCTGTCCACCCCCATGAAGAAGGGGCGAAAAAAGTTCTTTCCCCGGCTCCTTCTCCTCACCGACGGGGGCACCGGCCACGTATATCGTTCCGAGCTCCTCTCCCCTCAGGAGGACATCTACAACCAGGTGCTGAACCTGTTGGGAGAACATATCGAGGCAAGCGGCAAGCCCAGGCGGCTGCTGGTCTGTGACCAGGCGCTGGCAGGGTACGTACAGGACTTCTGCCGGGTGGTGGATCTGCCCATGGTCCAGCGGAAGAACCTCCCAGAGACCAACCGGGCCAGAAAATTCCTTCTGGCCCAACTCTTGTCACAAGACGAATACTAAACCATGAAAACAGACCCTCTGGCGTTCAATTTGCCAGAGGGTCTGTTTTTGCGAAAAAAAGCCGGGCCCGGAGAAATCTCCGGGCCCAGCTTTTTTATAAAGGATGTGATCCTTACTTTGCAGACAGGTACTCGTCGATGCTGACGGCAGCGCGGCGGCCAGCGCCCATTGCCTTAACAACGACCTGAGGACCGGTGACAGCGTCACCGCCGGCGAAGACGCCGGGACGGCTGGTCTTGAAGCCGTCGTCAACAGCGATACCGCCCCACTTATCCTTGTCGATGCCGGTGGTGGTGTCCACAACATCCTCGGAGTAAGAGGTACCGGTAGCGATGACCAGGTTGTCGCACTCGATCTCGAAGTACTCACCGGTGCCCACGGGGGAACGGCGGCCGGAAGCGTCGGGCTCGCCCAGAGTCATCTTCTCCAGCTTGACAGCCACCAGCTTGCCATCCTTGCCGATGCACTCGACGGGGTTGGTCAGCTCCTTGATCTCAATGCTTTCCTCACGGGTATGCTCGATCTCATCGCGGCGAGCAGGTGCTTCTGCGATGGTACGGCGATAGACCATGATGGGCTCTGCGCCAACGCGCTTTGCGCAGCGGACTGCGTCGACAGCAACGTTACCGCCGCCGACAACCAGAACGCGCTTTGCGTCCTTGATGCTTGCGGGCAGAGCTTCGGTGTTCAGGTTGACCTCAGTCAGGTAGTCGTTTGCAGACCAAACGCCTTCCAGGCTGGTGTCCAGGCCTCTGGGGGTCTGGGGGATGTCAGCGCCGTTACCAACGAAGACAGCCTCAAAGCCGTCAGCGAACAGAGCGTCGATGCTCTTGCTCTTGTCGATGGGGGAGCTGGTGACGATCTCCACGCCCTGAGCCTTCAGGGTGTCAATGTGACGGTTGACAACCTCGTTGGGCAGAACGAACTGGGGGATGCCATAGGTCAGGATACCGCCGGCATAGCTCAGCTTCTCGAAGACGGTGACGTCGTAGCCCATAGCTGCCAGGTCGCCAGCGCAAGCGATGCCGGCAGGACCGGAACCGACGACAGCAACCTTCTTACCCTTCTTCTCCACCTCGGGGACGGAGATGGGGTTGCGTGCAGCATACCAGTCAGCCACGAAGCGCTCCAGACGGCCAATGCCGACTGCCTCGCCCTTCAGGGCGTGAGCGCAGTTCTTCTCGCACTGCTGCTCCTGGGGGCAGACACGGCCGCAGATGGAGGGCATGCAGGACTTGACGGTGATGATGTCGTAAGCAGCTGCGAAGTCGCCAACAGCAACCTTAGCGATGAACTCGGGGATCTGCTGGTTGATGGGGCAGCCAGCCACGCAGGGCTTCTTACGGCAGTTCAGGCAGCGCATAGCCTCGCGGATAGCGTCAGCCTCGGTATAGCCCAGGGCAACTTCGTTAAAGTTGTCGCAGCGAACCTCAATGGGCTGCTCGGGCATGGGATTTCTTTCTCTTACGTTGTTAATCATTATGCCTGACCCTCCTTAGGTTCCAGACTGTTACGTCTGTTGATCAGACTGTCGTAACGATTCAGAGCAGCCTTCTCGGACTCGACAAACAGCTTCTCAGCCATGGCGGGGTTCTTCATGGACAGGGATGCGTAACGGTTCTCGCCCTTGATGAAGTCTCTGTACTTCTCGGTGGGCTTAGCGCTGTCGATCTGCAGGGGGTTCTTGCCCTCAGCAGCCAGGCGAGGATCATAGCGCAGCATGTTCCAGTAACCAGCGCGGACAGCCTTCTTCATCTCGACCATGGAGCGGTTCATGCCAGCCTTGATACCGTGGTTGATACAAGGTGCATAAGCGATGATCAGAGAAGGACCGTCATAGCTTTCAGCTTCCTTCAGTGCGCGCAGGGTCTGAGCGGGGTTAGCGCCCATAGCGACCTGAGCAACGTAAACGTGACCATAGGTCATTGCGATCTGAGCCAGGTCCTTCTTGCCGGTGGGCTTACCGCCTGCTGCGAACTGTGCCACAGCGCCGGTGGGAGTGGACTTGGAGGACTGACCGCCAGTGTTGGAGTAAACCTCGGTATCGAAGACCAGAACGTTGAAGTTCTCGCGGGAAGCCAGGATGTGGTCCAGGCCGCCGTAACCGATGTCGTATGCCCAGCCGTCGCCGCCGAACAGCCACATGGAGGGACGGGGCAGGACGTCAGTGTTGGCAACAACATACTCGCAGTCCTTGACCAGAGCAGCGTCCATAGCAACGCCAGCGGGGGTCTTGTCAGCCTGGAATGCCTGGATCAGAGCGACCAGGTCGATGCCCAGGGAAGCAGCCTCGTTGGTGTTCATCTTCTCCACCCAAGCGCCAGCGGTGCCAGCGAAGCGGCGGTCCTTTGCCAGACGCTCAACAACAGCCTTCATAGCGTTGCGGCGGGTGCGCAGGGAGACGGACATACCGAAGCCGAACTGTGCGTTGTCTTCGAACAGGGAGTTTGCCCATGCGGGGCCGTGGCCGTTCTCGTCCACGACGTAGGGCATGCTGGGAACGGATGCACCCCAGATGGAGGAGCAGCCGGTAGCGTTAGCGATAACAGCATGGTCGCCGAACAGCTGGGTGACCATCTTAGCATAGGGAGTCTCGCCGCAGCCGGGGCATGCGCCGGAGTACTCCAGGTAGGGACGCAGGAACTGGGAGGTCTTGACGTTCTTGTCGGAACCTTCCTGAACGCCGACCTTCTTAGCATACTCGAAGGTGTTCTGGTCTTCGAACATACGGCCAGCGGAACGCTCCATGGTCAGAGCCTTGCCGTGTGCGGGGCACATCTCAACGCAGGAACCGCAGCCGGTGCAGTCTGCAGCGGAGACAGCCACGATGAACTTCTTGCCTTCCACGGTCTTGCAGTCCACGGTGGTCAGGCCTTCTGCATCCTCGGGCTTGAGGACGAAGGGACGGATAACAGCGTGGGGGCAGACTGCGGAGCACCAGTTACACTGGGTGCAGTTCTCTGCATGCCAGACGGGGATATCCACAGCGATACCGCGCTTCTCGAAAGCGGAGGTGCCGGAGGGAGCCTTACCGGTGACATAGGGCAGGAAGGTGGAGACGGGCAGGGAGTCGCCTTCCAGATTGTTGGTGGGGATCAGGATGTTACGGACGTATGCATCCTGCTCAGCGTTGACGGTGTTCAGCTTCAGCTCTGCCTTAGCCTCGTCAACAGCGTTAGCCCACTCTGCGGGAACCGCAACTTCCTTAGCAGCGGTCAGGCCAGCCATAACAGCAGCCATGTTCATGTCAACGACGTTCTGGCCCTTGGTGCCGTAGTCCTTGACGATACCCTGGCGCATGTACTCGATAGCATCTGCTTCGGGAACCAGGTTAGCCAGCTTGAAGTATGCGGACTGGATGATGGTGTTGATACGGCCCTTCATGCCCAGGTTACGGGCGATGTTGACAGCGTCGCAGGTGTAGAACTTGATGTTCTTCTGAGCCAGTGCGCGCTTGATGTCTGCGGGCAGACGAGCTTCCAGCTCAGCGCCTTCCCACTCGCAGTTCAGCATGAAGATGCCGCCGGGCTTGACGTCACGGACCATGTTGTACTTGCCGATGTAAGCGGGGTTACCACAGATAACCACGTCAGCATGGCCAACATAGTAGGAGGAGCGGATGGGCTTCTGGCCGAAGCGCAGGTGAGAAATGGTCAGACCGCCGGACTTCTTGGAGTCATACTGGAAGTATGCCTGGACGAAGTTGTCGGTGTGGTCACCGATGATCTTGGAGGTGTTCTTGGAAGCACCGACCAGACCGTCGGAGCCGATACCCCAGATCTTGACGGACTTCTGAGTGGGATCCTCGGGCAGGACGAACTCGTGCTTCTCGATGGACAGGTTGGTCACGTCGTCAACGATGCTGACGGTGAAGTGGTTGTGACCGCCCTTTGCCAGGTGCATGAAGACGGAGTACATGTCTGCGGGAGTGGTGTCCTTGGAGGACAGGCCGTAACGGCCGCCGATGACCTTGATGTTGTTCATGCCGGCCTCGTTCAGGACAGCAACGACATCCAGGTACAGGGGCTCGCCGAATGCGCCGGGCTCCTTGGTACGGTCCAGAACTGCGATGCGCTCGACAGTCTTGGGCAGCTCTGCCAGCATGTGCTTTGCAGAGAAGGGACGATACAGGTGAACTTCCAGAACGCCGACCTTCTTGCCAGCAGCGGTCATGGCGTCAACGACCTCTTCCAGAGTGCCGCAGACGGAGCCCATAGCCACGATGACGTCGGTAGCGTCGGGAGCGCCGTAGTAGTTGAAGGGCTTGTAGTTGGTGCCGATGGCCTCGTTGACCTTGTTCATGTTGCCAATGACCACGTCGACCAGGTCATTGTACATGACGTTGGAAGCCTCGCGGTGCTGGAAGAAGGTCTCGGGGGGCTCGTTGGTACCACGGTGGAAGGGATGGTGGGGCATGTTGGCGTTGGCACGGAAGCGAGCCAGTGCCTCCCAGTCGACCATCTCTGCCAGGGTGTCATACTCCCAGGTGCGCAGCTTCTGGATCTCGTGAGAGGTACGGAAGCCGTCGAAGAAGTTGATGAAGCCCATGCTTGCCTGGATTGCGGACAGGTGAGCAACGGGAGCCAGGTCCATAACTTCCTGGGGAGTGGATGCAGCCAGCATTGCCATACCGGTGCCGCGGCAGGCCATAACGTCCTGGTGGTCACCGAAGATGGACAGAGCGTGGGTGGTCAGGGTACGAGCTGCGACATGGAAAACGCCGGGCAGGCCTTCGCCAGCAACCTTGTACAGGTTGGGGATCATCAGCAGCAGACCCTGGGATGCGGTAAAGGTGGTGGTCAGGGCACCGGTGGACAGAGAGCCGTGGACAGCGCCAGCTGCGCCTGCCTCGGACTCCATCTCAACGATGTTGACGCGGTTGCCGAAGATATTTCTACGGTCCTGGTTTGCCCATTCGTCCACGTTCTCCGCCATGGGGGAGGAGGGAGTGATGGGGTAAATAGCAGCGACTTCAGTGAAGGCGTATGCGACGTGGCCAGCAGCGGCGTTGGCGTCCATACTCTTAAAAGGTCTCATGTCTTTCATTTCGCTGCGCCTCCTTTCTGTGCTGCCATAGCACGAACCTGAACATAAGTAAACTCGGGCATCTCGCGAGCGGAAATCACGCCGGCGGGGCACACATAAGAGCAGATGTTGCAGTCTTCGCACTTGTCGGGGGTGATGACGGCACGGCCGAACTCAGCGTGGATGACGCCGTCGGGGCAGTTTGCAGCGCAGTCGCCGCAGCCGATGCAGCCGACCCAGCACAGTTCCTTACGCTTGTCGGGGTGATCCTGAGAAGCGCAGGCGACCATCTTTGCACCCTTGAAGGGAACGATAACGGGCAGCTGCTGGGGGCAGACGTGGACGCAGGCAGTACAGCCGACGCACAGTTCGTGGTTCACCAGAGCGGTGCCGTTGGTGATCTGGATGGCGTTGAAGCGGCAGGCAGCGGCGCAGTCGCCGAAGCCAGCGCAGCCGAAGGAGCAGTGGCCGTCCAGGTCCAGAGCTGCAGCTTCACGGCAGTTGGTAGCGCCGGCAGCAGCATAAACCTCGTGATTATGCAGGCCGCCGCGGCAACGCACGAAAGCGACAGTGGGCTTGATCTGAGCCAGATCGTGATAGGTGTCGACGATGATCTTCTTGCGGCAGGCAACAGTACATGCTGCGCAGCCCAGGCACTTCTCATAGTCGATCACAGCGCAGTTGTCCACGATGCTGATGGCATCCTGGGGACATGCCTCTGCGCAGTCACCACAGCCGATGCAGCTGTGGCCACACATCTTGATGGCGACTTCCTCTTCGTCCTTGTTGGAGCAGGGAACGAAGTTGGAGACATCATCAGGAACCATGTGGATGAGCTTCTGGGGGCATGCAGCAACGCAGTCGCCGCAGCCGTCGCACTTGTCCTTGTTGAGCTGGACGGTACCGTCAACGACAGTCAGCGCGCCCTGGGGGCATGCTGCCACGCAGGAACCTGCGCCCACGCAACCGTAGGTGCACTCGCCGCTGGCAAAACCAGCCTTGACTGCTTCCTCACAGGTGGCGTAGAACTTCAGACGGGACTTTCCGGCTGCGCAACCAGAACACTTGATAAAGGGGATTTCATGCTTTTCATTCATGGGTTGCATTCGTATCTCACATCCTTTTAATGCTTTGCGAGGTTGGTTATATTCCACTGTCATTATGGTACGCAAACTTCAGAATGTCAACATTCCAAATAAAAAAAATTGCTGAATTCCTGCAGAATTTGCAAAATTACCCTTTATCTTGTGGTCCAAATCCCCCTTGATATCCATTAGCACAGGCTAACTTTTGCATTATTTCCATCATTTTGGTGTCATTTTGTCCACTTTTTGTTTTGCCTGTTTCAGAGGGCGCAAACACAAAAAGAGAGAAGGAAACCTGCGGTATCCTTCTCTCTTCGGGGTATCAATTTAATAGGGAGACTGGAAGATCTCCACATCCTCCAGGGTCATGTCCGTGGTATAGGGGTTGATGAGCCGGTTGATGATCTCCAGACTGTCATTGGGGTAGAGCTCATAACAGTAGCTGGTTCCCTTGTAGGTCACGTTGCCGTCACCGGGCAGGGCTTCACCGGAAATGCCGGTGGACAGGTTCAGACCCAGGCCCTTGGCTGCAAACCAGGCAATGTCGGTGCCGCTCATGTTGGTCTCGATATTCCGCTCCACGATGTCGATGAACTCGTTGATGTTCACCAGGCTGTCCACAGAGACCACCTTCTTGGCCACGGTGAGCATCATCTGCTGGGCGGTCTGGGCACGCTGGACGTCACCCAGGGGGTAGCCGGTGCCGTCGGCATTGTGGCGGAAGCGGCAGACCTCCATGGCCTGCTGGCCGCTCAGGTGCTGAACACCGGGCTGGTAGTGGATGTGCAGGTCCTGGGCGGGGTCATCGTAGTACATCTCCACGGGGACATTGAATTCCACGCCGCCCACGGCATCCACGATCTCAATGAAGGCATCCAGGTCCAGGGTGATATAGTAGTCCAGGGGGAAGCCCACCAGTTCGGAGACCACCCGCTCCAGGTTGTCGATGCCGCCCCGCATACTGGAGTTGATCTTGGGGTTCTTCTCATTGACCAGGGTGTCACGGGGAATGGAGACCATACCCACCTTCTGGTTGGGCACATCATAGGTGACCACCATGATGGAGTCTGCATTGCCGCTCTCCTGGTCGGGAATGGCCAGCAGGAAGGTGTAGGTCTTCTCCTTCCGCTGGTGGGCGCCGGTCTCCATGCCGGGAGCCTCCGCCTCCACCACACCCTGACCGGATCCCTCCTGGGAGATCTCAGGCTCAGGGACTGCGATCTTATATACGGCGTATCCCAAAACGATCAGGGCTGCCAGCACCACGACGGCGGTGTAGATCCCCTTGAGGATACGGTACGGTTTCTTCAGCTTGCGCTTTTTCTTTTTGGCCAAAGCCAACGCCTCCTTTGGTCTGTAGTTCCATTGGCCGCATGAAGGCAATTATCCATGCTATACGATTGACCATTATACATACTTACCCCTTTTTCGGCAAGTCTTTCGTGCCTTTCTTTTCCTTTTTTTAATAAAACGTTTACATTTCATACCAGTCCCCCTCCCATTCTGCTCCTGCCGGAAAGAGATGAGGCAAGAATCCAGGAGAAATTGGCAATTTTCCATGAATTCCTGTCTAACCCCTTGCAAGCCACCCTCCGGCGTGCTATAATGTGAAACGTAATGGAAGATGTAAGTAGTAAGGAGTGGGGCTTGCCCCGCTCTTTCTTTTATATTCACGCACCCCGGTCCTGCTTCCCAGGGGAAAAAGGACCCGCTCTATACATTATATTATATAAAGCGCACAAAAGGCGCACAGGAGGTTACTATGTCCAAAATCACTGATCTGACCGCAGAGCTGGCCCGCCCCGTGGTAGAGGCCTGCGGCTGCACCCTGTGGGACGTGGAGTACATCAAGGAGGCCGGCAGCTGGTATCTCCGCCTGTATATTGACAAGGAGGGCGGCATCTCCATCGACGACTGCGAAGCCGTCAGCCGCGGCGTGGACCCCCTGCTGGATGAGGCGGACCCCATCCAGGATCCCTACACCTTCGAGGTCTCTTCCGCAGGCGCTGACCGCCCCCTGAAGAAGCCCGAGCACTTCGAAGCCTTCATGGGCGCCGAAGTGGACGTAAAGTTCTACAAGGCCGTCAACGGCCAGAAGAACTGCACCGGCATCCTGGCCGGTTACGAAGACGGCAACGTCACCCTGGAGATGGGCGGCGAGACCGTGACCTTTGACAAGAAAGAAATCGCTTTCGTGCGTCTGCACGTGAGCTTCTAATCTGAAGCAAGGAGCTTTGAATTATGGCTAAGAAAGCACCCAAGAATGCAAAGAGCAACGAGCTGGACGGCAAGGAATTTTTCACCGCCATCTCGCTGATCGAAAAGGAAAAGGGCATCCCCAAGGCCTACATGCTGGAGAAGATCACCCAGGCTCTGGTTTCCGCTTACAAGCGTGACCACGAGGGCATCACCGACAACGTCTTTGTGGAGGCCAACGAGCTGGCCGGCACCGTCCGCATGTACGTGAAGAAGGAGATCGTGGAGGAGGTCGACAACCCCTACACCGAGCTGGCCCTGGAAGACGCCCGCAAGACCCTGCCCACCGCCCAGACCGGCGACGTGGTCCGCATCGAGATCAAGCCCCGCAACTTCGGCCGCATCGCCGCCCAGACCGCCCGTCAGGTCATCATCCAGGGTATGCGTGAGGCAGAGCACAGCATGATCTACGATCTGTTCAACTCCAAGGAGCACGAGATGTTGTTGGGCACCGTCACCCGTGTGGATCCCCGCAACGGCGCTGTCTCCCTGCGCATCACCAGCAACGGTGAGTCCACCGACGCTTACCTGGCTCCCGCCGAGCAGGTCCGTGGTGAGGTCATCCGGGAGGGCGACCGCATCAAGGTCTATGTGGTGGAAGTCCGCCGCTCCAGCCGTGGCCCCCAGGTCCTCATCTCCCGCACCCATCCCGGCCTGGTCAAGCGCCTCTTCGAGCTGGAAGTTCCCGAAATCTACGACGGCACCGTGGAGATCCGCTCCATCGCCCGTGAGGCAGGCAGCCGCTCCAAGATCGCCGTCTACTCTGCCGACGAGAACGTGGATCCCATCGGCGCATGCGTGGGCCCCAAGGGCGCTCGCGTGAACAGCGTGGTCTCCGAGCTGCGCAACGAGAAGATCGACATCATCAAGTACAGCGAGGATCCCGCCGAGTACGTGGCAGCCTCCCTCTCCCCCGCCGACGTCATCTCCGTCCTGCCCCTGGAGGGCACCAAGAGCTGCCGGGTGGTGGTCCCCGACGACCAGCTCTCCCTGGCCATCGGCAAGGAGGGTCAGAACGCCCGTCTGGCCGCCAAGCTCACCGGCTTTAAGATCGACATCAAGGCTGAGTCCGCCGTCCACGAGTGGGAAGAGGAGGATGCAGCTGCCGCAGCCGCAGCTGCCGAGGCCGCCGCTCTGGCCGCCGAAGAGGCAGAGGACTTCGAAGACGACGAGTTCTTCGACGACCTGGACGAGGCTGCTGACGAGACCCCCGTGGAGGAATAATTCCCCCCTGACATTACCCTAGGAGGTGCTCCCGTGCCCAAAAAGATCCCTCTGCGCCAGTGTCTTGGCTGCCGGGAAATGAAGCCCAAGCGTGAACTCATCCGGGTGGTCCGTTCCCCCGAAGGAGAGATCAGCCTGGATTTCCACGGCAAGAAGCCCGGCCGGGGTGCCTATCTCTGCCCCCAGCCCGAGTGCCTCAAGCGCATCCGCAAGTCCAAGGCCCTGGAGCGTTCCTTCTCCCTCCCCATCCCCGAGGACGTCTATGACGGCCTGGAGGAACAGATGAAGGGAGGAAGCCAGGATGGATAACATCCCCAATCTGCTGGGCCTGGTCCATCGGGCAGGCAAGCTGGCCATCGGCGAGGAGCCTGTGGCCGCCCTCTGCCGGGACCACAAGGCCTACCTGCTGCTGCTAGCCCAGGATGCAGCCGAAAACAGCGTCCGCCGGGCCCATCTCTCTGCCCAGAGCAGTGAGAACAACCTCTGCGTGACCATCCCCCTCACCAAGGATGAACTGGGCCGTGGCCTGGGCCGCAATTCCTGCGCCATGGTGGCCATCGGCGACATGGGCTTTGCCGCCGCCGTGGCAGACCGCCTGGCCAAGGCAGACCCGGAGAACTACGCAGCCCTCAGCCAGCTTCTGGCCGAAAAGGCCGCCCGTGCCAAGAAGCGCCGGGATGAGAAGCGTGAGAAAACCACCCGCCCGGGCAAACCCAAAGCCCGAAGCGCAAACAATAGTAAGAAGAAACCCTAACCGACACAACGGAGGTGGCTATATTTGAGTTTAGAAAAGTATCGCGTTCATGAGGTAGCCAAGGATCTCGGCAAGTCCACCAAGGAGATCACCCAGATCCTCACCACTTACGCTACCACCCCTAAAAATCATATGCAGGTGCTGGACGACAAGGAGCTGTCCCTGATTTTTGAACATGTCACCCAGAAGAACCAGGTGGCTGACATGCAGGCTTCCCTGGGCGCACCCGCCAAAAAGGAGAAGACTGACATGGCAAGAAACGACCGTCCCAACCGCGACCGTAAGCCCGAAGGCGGCCAGAACCAGAACCGCGGCCGCAACGACCGCAACGACCGTCCCAACCGTGAGGGCGGCCAGAACCGTGGTCCCAAGCCCCAGAACAACAACCAGCAGGCAGCCCCCAAGGCTCCCGCTGCCCCCCAGCCCCAGCAGCCCACCACCCGCGTCCCCGAAAAGAAGCTGGTGGACACCCGTAAGGGCGGCGCTGTGAACCTGGACAAGTACGACGAGCATCTGGAGACCCTGGCTCCCGAGCGTGCCAACAAGATGCAGAGCGGCAAGCAGAAGATCCAGAGCAAGGGCAGCCAGCGCAAGAACGCCGGTTTCGGCAACAAGCGCAAGCAGGAGGAGCAGGAGAAGATGCGCCGTCTGCAGCTGGAGATCGCCAAGAAGACCCCCCTGACCGTCAAGATCCCCGACGAGATCGGCGTGGGCGAGCTGGCCTCCCGCATGAAGAAGACCGGCGCAGACGTGGTCAAGTGCCTGATGAAGATGGGCGTTATGGCCTCCCTGTCCGAGCTGATCGACTACGACACCGCCGCTCTGGTGGCCATGGAACTGGGCTGCAAGGTGGAGAAGGAAGTCATCGTCACCATCGAAGAAAAGCTTATCGACACCGCCGAGGATAAGGATGAAGATCTGGCTCCCCGCGCACCCGTCGTCGTTGTCATGGGTCACGTTGACCACGGCAAGACCTCTCTGCTGGACTATATCCGCAACGCCCACGTGGCATCCGGCGAGGCCGGCGGCATCACCCAGCACATCGGTGCATACCAGGTTGACGTGGGCGGCTCCCCCATCACCTTCCTGGACACCCCCGGCCACGAGGCCTTCACCGCCATGCGTGCCCGCGGCGCTATGATCACCGACATCGCCATCCTGGTGGTTGCTGCCGACGACGGCATCATGCCCCAGACCATCGAGTCCATCAACCACGCCAAGGCCGCTGAGATCCCCATCATCGTGGCCATCAACAAGATGGATAAGCCCACTGCAAACCCCGACCGCATCACCCAGCAGCTGACCGAGCACGGTCTGGTGCCCGAAGAGTGGGGCGGTGACACCATCGTCTGCCCCATCTCCGCCAAAACCGGTATGGGCATCGATAACCTCCTGGATATGCTGGTCCTGACCGCTGAGGTCCAGGAGCTGAAGGCCAACCCCAACCGCACCGCCCACGGCGCTGTCATCGAGGCTCGCCTGGACAAGGGCCGCGGCCCCGTGGCCACCCTGCTGGTCCAGAAGGGCACCCTGAAGCAGGGCGACGTCATCATCGCAGGCACTGCCGTTGGCCGTGTCCGTGCCATGACCGACGCAACCGGCAAGAAGATCCAGTCCGCAGGCCCCTCCGTGCCTGTTGAGATCATCGGTATGGGCGAAGTTCCCAGCGCCGGTGACGACTTCCACGCCGTTGCTGACGAGCGCATGGCCCGTGAGCTGGTGGAACAGCGCAAGCACGAGAACAAGATGGCAGCCAACACCGGCAGCAAGGTCACTCTGGACGACCTGTTCTCCCACATCCAGCAGGGCGAGCTGAAGAAGCTGAACGTCATCGTCAAGGCAGACGTCCAGGGCTCTGCAGAAGCCGTCAAGGCCTCCCTGGAGAAGATCACCAACGAAGAGGTTGCTGTCCGTGTCATCCACTGTGCAGTCGGCGCCATCAACGAGTCCGACGTCACCCTGGCTGCTACCTCCGGTGCCATCATCGTGGGCTTCAACGTCCGTCCCGACGCCAACGCCAAGGACTCCGCTGTCCGCATGAAGGTCGACATGAGAATGTACCGCGTCATCTACGACGCCATCAACGAGATCGAGGCCGCCATGAAGGGCATGCTGGCTCCCAAGTTCAAGGAAGTGGAACTGGGCTCTGCAGAGGTCCGCGAGGTCTTCCGTATCACCGGCG
>JAFZEB010000157.1 GCA_017560855.1 Ruminiclostridium sp. | reverse complement strand
GCATCCGCCAGACTCTCCCAATCGTCGATACCGCCCTCCCCCGTCTGTTTCCAGTGGCGGGTGGCATAGGGCTCCTCCGACCCCGGCTGGGGCGGGGTCCACTTCTGGGTGTAGTCCGGCTGTCCATAGCCGTCAAAGTCATTGAACTGGTAGGGGTCATCGTAGGCATAGTCCGCATCGTACCCCTCCCCATAGTCATCGTAGTAGGGGTCGTCATAGTAGTCGTTAAACTCCCCATCCCAGCCGTCGTAGATCCCCTCGGAGTCCGGAGGGACCCAACCACGGATCCGCTTGGGCAGCTTCAGGGAGAAGCTGGCGTTGGGCCGGGTGTCCGCCGCCTTCAGGAAGGCCAGCAGGCCCCAGCAGGAGATCATACTGGAGCCGCCCATGGACACGAAGGGCAGGGTGACGCCGGTCAGGGGCAGAATATCCACCGCACCCAGCACGTTCAAAGACGCCTGGAAGACCAGCATGGCTGCGGCGGCGTTTGCGGCGATCACATAGTAGCTGGACCGGGCGGTGGCAGCGCAGCGGACGGCATAGAGGGCCAGGATCACCATGCAGGACACGGTGAGCAGGGCCAGAAGGAGGCCGAACTCCTCGCTGATGACGCCGAAGACCAGGTCGGTGTTGGCGGCGCCGATGTTCTTGAGGAAGCTGTCCTCGGTCCCCTTACCGAAGAGACCGCCGGAGGCGATGGCCGACATGGTGCGGGTCTGCTGATAGCCGCCGGCCTCGGTGGAGTACTCCCACACATGCCGCCAGGCCATGAAGCGGTTGAGGATATAGGGCTTGAACTGAAGGATCATCCAGCCGCCGGCCACCGCCGCCGTGCCCATAAGGGCCAAAAAGCCCACGTCGCCGGAGCGGAGGAAGGCGATGACCAGCAGGGCCACGAAGAAGATGAGGGCGGTGCCGAAGTCGGACATGAGGGCCAGACAGCCCATGCAGAAGCCGCAGAAGAGGATGGTAAAAATCAGGTTTCTCCGGGCGAACAGACGATCCAGGGTAGCGGCACCGGTGAAAATAAAGGCCACCTTCACGAATTCCGAGGGCTGGAAGCTGATGAAGCCCAGGTCGATCCAGTTCTTGGCTCCGAAGACGGCCTCGCCCAGGACCACGTTGAAGACCAGGAGCAGACAGGTCAGGACAGCCACGCCCCAGCGCATGGAGACGGTGGCCTGAAGGTCCCGCAGGAGAACACTGAGGATCAGGAAGAAGATCATGCCCAGAAGCATACTGATGGTCTGGACCAGAAGACTCTCCGGGGAGTAGGCCGCCGTGATGGAGAAGGAGATGGTGCACAGGAAGAAGGCGATGGTCTCCGGTTCAAAGGCCGTCCGCTTCAGGGTACGGTAGAGGGCGTACATGGCCCACATGGCGATGAGGAGGATGCCGAAGGAGGCCCCGATCATGACCAGGTCCTGCCCCTCCCGGCCGGGGAGGCACTGGACGGCCATCATCAACTGGAAGACCGTCAGATAGCCCAGGGTCTTGGCGGGGCTCAGGGGCCGTTCGGCCACACCCAGGCGCATGGCCTGCTCCCGCTCCTCCTGGTCGCTGATGGCGTAGAACTCCAGGGGCATACCGCCCAGGTCAATGATGTCACCACTCTTGATGGGAACGGTATGCTCTACGGGCTTGCCGTTGACCCGGGTGCCGTTCTTGGTCTGAAGGGGCTGCAGCCGCCAGTTTCCCTTGTCGTCCCGCAGAAGGGCCAGATGGCTCCGGGAGATGGTGGGGAAGTCCAGGACCACGTCGGAGAAGCCCCCTCGGCCCACGGTGTTTTCCCAGTGGCGCAAGTCAAACTGGGTGCCGTCGTTCATGGCCAGCCAGCCCCAGATCTCCTTACCGGTCCTCTCCCGGACCAGAGAGAGAACACAGCGGACCAGGATGATGAGGGCCACCAGCACCGCCAGCACCCGCAGGACCCCGCAGGCCACAGGCAGAACGGTATCCAAAACAGTCAGGACCACATGCTCGGTCTGGGCGGCCACAGCCGCACGCACCTGATCTGCCAGCTGGGTAAAGATCAGCTGCAGACGCATCCAAAGTTCCTGCATGGGTACCTCCTTTCTCCGGCTGAAAGCCGCCGGAAGCGTGTTGGTCTTACATATGGAACGGTATTATACCAAGAAAATATGAACAAAACAAGTCGGCGGTATAAGTTCCTCTTTCCTCAAGTCCCTTGATAATTCCCCGGGAAGCTATATAATATAAGGTAACCACACCAAAAGCGAGGTGAATGCCTGTGGACAAGCAGGCCCTCTATACATATCTGAAAGAAAAGGGCATCCCCTTTGAGGCAGTGGAGCATCCCGCCGTCTTCACTGTGGAGGAGGCCCTGGCCCTGAACCTCCCCCGCCCGGAGGCAGGGGCAAAAAACCTCTTCCTCACCGACAAGAAGAAGCGGAACTACTGTCTCCTCACCGCCCGGGACCATATCCCCGTGAAACTCAAAGACTTCCAGGCCGCCATTGGCCTGACCGGACTGAAGTTCGCCTCCGAGGAGGACCTCATGGCCATTCTGGGCCTCATCCGGGGTGCCGTTACCCCCTTCGGGGCCTTGAACGACACCTACCACCGGGTGACGGTCTATCTGGACGACCACTTCCGGGACCATGAGATCTCCGTCCACCCCAACGACAACACCGCCACCGTCTACCTTCAGGGTTCCCAGCTGGCCGAGCTTCTCCGGGAGAACGGCAGCCGGGTGGAGTTCATCGACCTGGAGCACCTGGGAGAGGAGGCCAATCCATGAGATCATTCGCCTATACAGGAAACGGAAAAG
>JAFZEB010000156.1 GCA_017560855.1 Ruminiclostridium sp. | reverse complement strand
TACTTGGCCAGGGCCACGGCGGTCTCCTCGGTGCCCCGGATGTGGGCCAGTCGCTTGGCTTTCACCATGGAGTAGGACACGGCCCGGAGGTGCTTGTCGCTCAGGTTCTTCAGGTCTGCCTTGGTACCGAACAGACCTTCCTTCAGGATGTAGCCGTAGACCGGCTCCCACAGATACTGGGCGGGGTCCACGTTGCCCCCGGTCCACTCGCTGGCCAACATCCGGCGCAGGTCACGGGAGGCGATCTCCCGGATCTCGGGAAGCTTCACCACGGTGGTCCGGGTGTGGAATTTCTCCTCCAGGAAGGCTTTCTGCTCCTGGAACATCTCTGCGGTGTCGTCATGGTTCCGGGAGAAGGCAGCCACCCCGGCGTACTGGAAGATCCGCTCAGGCTGGTACCAGTTCTGCAGGGTCAGGAACATGTCCGTTCCCATGAGGAGCCACAGCTCATCCTCCGGGAACATCTGGTGGAGTTCCTCCACCGTGTCGGCGGTGTAGCTCTTGCCCTCCCGCCGAAGCTCCAGGTCAGAGGCCTCTGCCCGGGGACCCAGGCCGTCGGCCATGAGCCGGGCCATCTCCAAACGCTGCTCCGGGGTGGCAGAACCCTCCGACAGGTTCTTGTGGGGGGGCTCCCGGTCGGGAATGATGATCAGGCGGTCCAGCCCCAGCTGCTCCATGGCAGACCGGGCGGCCTCCATATGTCCCAGATGGGGCGGGTCAAAGGTCCCGCCGTAGATTCCAATTTTCACGTCGTTTTCACCTGCTCCTTTTTACGGACGCGCAGTATAAAACAGCGCAGTGGTTGAATTCTTCGTAATTTACTTCTTGATGGGCTTCTTCTTGTCCTTCACCAGGACGATCTTGTCAGTCTTACCGGGCTTGTGGCTCTCCCGGTACAGGACGAACTTGGTGCCGATGACCTGGACGCCCTCACTGCGGGTGAGCTGGGCCAGCTCCTGACAGGCCTCCTTGGCGGTGTACATGGCGGTCTCCAGAACTCTGCACTTGATGAGTTCACGGGCCTCCAGGGCGTCGTTGGCCTGCTTCACCAGGTTCTCTCCGATGCCGTCCTTGCCGATGATGACGATAGGATCCAGGCTGTTGGCCATGGCCCGCAGCTGTGCTCTCTGCTTACTGGTCAGTTCCATTGAGTTTCTTCTCCAATTCTTTTTTGAATACCCGCAGGGCGTTGCCTCTGTGGGAGATTTGATTTTTTTCTTCGGCAGTCAGTTCTGCCATGGACTTGCCCTGCTCAGGCAGCCAGAAAATGGGGTCGTAGCCGAAGCCGCCCTCGCCGCTGGGACCCTGGGCCACCACGCCGTGGACCTCACCACGGGCCATGAGCTGGGTGCCGTCGGGGAAGGCGCAGCAGATGACGCTGACAAACTTGCAGGCCCGGTTCTCCTTGCCCTCCATGTTCTTCAGCAGCAGCTGCCAGCGGCCGGTGTCGTCCAGGCCCTCCCCGCCGTAGCGGGCGGAGTAGACGCCGGGTGCGCCGTCCAGAGCCTCCACCACCAGACCGGAGTCGTCGGCGATGGCGGGCAGGCCGGTGGCCTCCATGATGGCCACCGCCTTGATGCGGGAGTTCTCTTCAAAGGTGGTGCCGTTCTCTTCCGGCTCAATGGACACGCCCACGTCGGCCTGGGAGAGGACTTCTACCCCCAGTTCCCCCAGGATGGCGCGCATCTCCACCATTTTCTTCTTGTTGTTGCTGGCAAGGACGGCTTTCATCGGACCTTCCCTCCCAGAACTTCCTTCTGGATCTCGTTGAGTTCCTTGATACCCTTGGCGCAGAGCTTCACCAGCTCCTGCTGCTCAGCGATGGTAAAGGCGCGGCCCTCGCCGGTGCCCTGGATCTCCACCAGCTGACCGTCCCCGGTCATGACGCAGTTCAGGTCCACCTGGGCGGAGGAGTCCTCCTCGTAGCACAGGTCCAGCAGGGCTTCATCCTCCACGATGCCGGCAGAGATGGCGGCCACGGGGGTGATGATGGGATTCTCGCGAATTTCGCCCTCTTCCATCAGCTTGCGGATGGCCAGGCACAGGGCCACATAGCCACCGGTAACGGAGGCAGTACGGGTGCCTCCGTCACCCTGGAGAACATCACAGTCGATGGTGATGGCCCGCTCGCCCAGCTTCTTCATGTCCACAGCGGCACGGAGGGCACGGCCCACCAGACGCTGGATCTCAGCAGAGCGGGGAGAGAGCTTCAGCTTGGAGATATCTCTCCGGCTGCGCTCCCGGTTGGCACGGGGGAGCATGGAGTACTCGGCGGTGACCCAGCCCTCTCCGAAGGGGACATGGGGCGGGGTGCGGTCCTCCACGCTGGCAGTGCACAGGACCTGGGTGTTGCCGCAGCGGATCAGGCAGGAACCCTCGGCAAATTTATTGATGTTGGGGATGATCTCCACGGTGCGGAGTTCATCATTCTTGCGTCCGTCAATTCGAGACATAACAATTCCCTCTTTTCGTTAGACTAATGCTTCTGCAAAGGCCACGGGGTCGAAGGGCTGCAAGTCATCGATGCCCTCGCCCAGGCCCACGTACTTCACAGGAACGCCAAGCTCCTTGGCAATGGCCAGGACGATGCCGCCCTTGGCGGTGCCGTCCAGCTTGGTCAGGACGATACCGGTGATGCCGGCGCTCTCGCCAAACTGCTTGGCCTGGATGAGGCCGTTCTGACCGGTGGTGGCATCCAGCACCAGCAGGACCTCCTTGGAAGAGGTGCTGCCCTCCCGGTCGATGACACGGCTGATCTTGTTCAGCTCGTTCATCAGGTTCTGCTTGTTGTGGAGGCGGCCGGCGGTGTCCACCAGGACCACGTCGG
>JAFZEB010000155.1 GCA_017560855.1 Ruminiclostridium sp. | reverse complement strand
GTCCAGGACCATGGCCTCGTCGGGAATGGGATAGATGTTGGTGAGGGTCTGCACTTCTATGTAGTCCATGTCCTTTTCCTGGACGATTTCCATTCTATAAACGCCGTTTCCCTGGGGAAAGCGGGAAAAGTCCGGCTGGGGCCAGGTATTCTGCCCCAGAGCCAGGTAGAGGGCCTGGTCGTTGTAGTCGGTGAGCAGGTCGATCTGGTTAGTGATGCCGTTGGAGCTATAGCTCACCTCTTCGATGTAGCCGGTGGTCCGTTTTTTCACCTGGACCGTCCATTCCTCTTCCGGGATAAAGGTCAGGGGGAAGGCCTTTTGGAAGAACTGGGGGAGCAGATGGTTCTGGTCGTAGTGGTCGGTGGTGGTCTCATCATACCGCAGGGCGGTGTTGGGCAGGACAGCATAGACCGACAGAGGGCAGGTGTCCAGGTAGTCGGCCGGACGGATGGTCTCCGAGCGGATCCCACCTGGCTCTGTCTGGGCGGCGAGCTCCTCCAGCAGGGGCAACAGCTGGGAGAGAGCCGGGTCCCCGGACAGCAGCTCGGCGGTGGGGACGGTGTAGGTCCCGTCGATGTAGTGGACGGAGGAGTCGGAGGTGTACAGATTCAGAGGGGTTTCCTGGTAGGACACCCACTCCATGGGCCGGGGGTGGAAGGAGAAGGTGGTCTGGGTCCCTTCCGGGGCATCTAGAGGGATGGCCAGGTTCCAGAAGAGGTGTTCCGAGTGGCGGACCGTCTGCCGGGCGGTGAGTCTCTGGGCCTGGACCGGGTCCCCTGTCCGGGTGGTGAGGGTGACCTCCACATCGTCCCGGCTGTTATGGAGGCTGACCACCACGGCGGCCAGCCCAGCCAGGGCCAGGACCAGGCAGAGGGAGAAGACGAGAAAGGCTTTTTTCATGAGGACCTCCTTTCGGGGGGATTAAGAAACGGTGCAGGAAAGAGGTCGTAGGGGCGATTCACGAATCGCCCGCAACGTGGGTCAAAACCTATGGGTGGCGGGCGCATCGTGATGCGCCCCTACAAAAAAGGTAGCAGGAGAGGGGAAGCCTTCTCCCTCTGGGAGAAGGTGGCCCGGCAAAGCCGGGACGGATGAGGGCGGTTGACGCAGGACGTACCCCTCATCAGTCACCTTCGGTGACAGCTTCTCCCCAGGGAGAAGCCTTGCCGTTGAACGGAAGGCTTACTCTTCCCCCGTCAGCTTATCCAGGGCCTTCAGCACCCGATCTGCCTTATAGCGATAGGCTTCCTTCACGAAGGTCATCAGGTCCTTGCCCTCCTCTTCCAGGTCCAGCATGGACCGATCGGCCACCACCTTGCCCTTGTGGAGCAAAATGGCTCTGCCGATGAAGGCCGAGACCTCTTCCAGCAGGTGGGTGGAGAGGAGGATGGTTTCCTCCGGTTCCAGGATACCTAAGAGGACCTTGTAAAAGTCCTCCCGGTTGAAGACGTCGTTGCCGGCGAAGGGCTCATCCATGAGGATGTAGTCCGCCCCCTGGCAGAGGGCTAAAATCACCTCAAACTGGTTCTTCTGGCCGGTGGAGAAGGAACCGATTTTTTTGTTGGTGGGCAGCTCAAAGAACTCCATGAGGGCGTCAAACCGCTTGCCCCGGAAGGCGGGGAAGTGGTCGGCGTAGAACTCCCGGTGGTCCTTGGCGGTGAGGGCGGGGAAGAAGGTGTGCTCGCTGGTGGCGAAGGAGAGCTTTTCGATGTTCTTCCGGTCCAGGGGCTGGCCGTCCAGGGTGATGGTCCCCTGGTACCGGTGGAGACCCAGGATGCACTTCATCAAAGTGGTCTTGCCCGCACCGTTTTCCCCGAAGAGACCCACGATCTCACCCCGGGGAATGGACAGGGAGACGTTTTCCACGGCGTTCTTCTTGCCGGGATAGGATTTGGTGATGTTGGTCAAAGTCAGCATAGATAACACCTCTTATACAAGTCCATAGACGAAAGTGGCAGGAACGAAGAGCAGATAGAAGTAAGAAATGGCGGTTTTCAACTGGCCAAAGTCCTTGAGTCCCTCCGGTGTGATGGCCCAATAGATGCCGAAGAAGATCAGGGTCAGCACCAGGATCGCCAGAGCACAGATGCCGATGGTCATGAGAGGGAGGGCCAGACAGCGGCGGGCCAGCTCCCAGCGGTCGGGGAGACGGCGCATGAGATAGAGGGATTGGCTCTCCTGACTGAAGCCCCGGTAGTAGGAGATGGCCAGAATGATGGCGGCGATGGCCACATAGACAAAACCAAAGAAAATGGAGACACCTACCAGGGGGAACAGCAGGGTACCGAGGAAATCATGCTCGAACAGAACATAGGTTGTATCGGCAGTGGGGATATAGTCCTGGACCCGTTTCCAGTGGAGGCCGATGGAGAAGGCAAACCCCATGCAGCTGAGAATGGTGGATAACAGCAGACCGGTATACAGCCGGTCCACGTGCTTTTCCCCGTCCACCCAGGGCGGGACCAATTCGTGCAGTTTCCATTTCTTCATGGGAAAGACCTCCTTTCGCAGGTCAGACCAAGGGAAATACAATGGGAAGGATTCCAGCCCAAAACTTTTCCCACTGGTTCGGGGGAATGGCGTATTCCGGGGTGAAGTGGGTGTACAGGCCCCAGCAGGCCAGCAGGACCAGGACGGTCAGCGCCATACCCAGCAGGAGGGTCAGCAGGGGAAGGGCAAAACATCGGCGGGGGTACTCCCAACGATCCGGGAGACGGCGCATGAGATAGACCGCCTTGCTCCCCTGGCTGAACCCGTGGCGGTTGACTGCGGCTAGAATCACGGCGGTGACCAAGGGTACCCAGAACAGGGGCCAGACCCCATGGAGCAGGGTGACGAAGTCGTGCATCATTCGTCCGGGCGGGAAGACCCAGCGATCACCCTCGGTCCAAATGCTGCAGATGGTCAGATGCTCGGTGAGTTCTGCATAGTAGATCCACAGGCTGATAAGGGATGGGGCGATGAGGGCGGCCAGACAGATTTGGAGATGGGCCATGCCATCGGTCCAGGGCGGCACCATGTCACGAAGTTTCTTCTTCATGGTCCTCCTCCTTTCCGATTTGGGCGGCGTTGTACAGGGTCACGGCGGCGATGCTCAGGGCCAGCAGGCTGTAGAACACATCCAGGGCCAGGTTTCCCATGGGGCACCGGAAGATAGCACCGGAACAGCCGATGAGGCAGAAGATGCCGATGGCCTTTCCCTTCCGGCGGAGCTGGGCAGACCCGGCTGCGGCGGCAAAGCCCACGCTCAGGGACCAGATCAGGTTCCGGGCCCAGCGGCTCACTTCTTCCATGGGGAGGAAGGAGTGGAGCAGGTCGTTCTGCCAGGTGGCCAGGAAGATGGTCTGGGGTCCCAGGTACCCGCCCTTGGCCCCGTAGAGCCAGCACAGGCCCAGGAGAATGAGGGCTTCGGCAGCCCAGAACAGGAGGATGGCCAGGGTGTTGCAGATGCCCTGGCAGAGGATGACCTCTTTGGGCGGCATGGCCAGCCGGTCCAGCAGGTAGTCGGTGCGGCCCTTGCCCCGGACGGTGGAGGCCGACAGCAGGAGGCCCACGATGACGGCGAAGGTGAGGAGGACGATCCACCACAGTCTGGATACCATGGGGGCCAGGGCCACCTCCAGGCTGTTTTCGGTGGGGTCTGGCATCCCCAGCCAGAAAAGGCCCCCTTGAAGGGCCGCCGAGGCCAGCAGGATCAGCAGAACCTTCCAGGCGGTGTGGCGCAGGAAGAGTTGGAACAGGATCTTGTGTTGCTTCATGCTTGGTCATCCTCCTTCCAAAGGGTATCCAGGAGGGCCAGGGCTTCCTCCCTGGTGACCCCCATCTGTTTCATGGCGGATATCATGGCCCGGGCGTCCTGGCCCAGCAGCTGGGTGCGGACCCGGGACCGAGCAGCTTCATCGGCCACCACACAGCTCTTGGCTCCCGTGTGGGACTGGATGAGGCCTTCCTCCTCCAGCAGGCGGTAGGCCTTTTGGACGGTGTTGGGGTTCACCCCCAGCAGGGCGGAGACCACCCGGCGGGAGGGGAGTTCCTCCCCGTTCTCGATGGTCCCGGCGGCGATGCCCTGCTTCACATAGCGGAGGATCTGCAGATAGATGGGGCCGGACTCGTCCAGAGTCAGCCGGTCAAAGTTCAGCAAAGAATCTCCTCCTTTCCAAAAGTGTGTCACTCGAATAATACGGTTTCTAAGTGTATTATATGAGTGATACGGTTTGCTGTCAAGGGGTTTCCCAGGAAAAAGGTGAAAATTTGGTGGGAGTAAGTCTCTGCACTACAAGAAATGATGTACCGTTGTTGTAGGGGCGATTCACGAATCGCCCGCAACGTGGGACGAACCCTATGGGTGGCGGGCGCATCGTGATGCGCCCCTACGAATACGGAAAGGACAGTACAACCCTTGTAGGGGCCGATTCCATATCGGCCCGTGCCTGCGTGACGGGGCACAAAAAAAGAGACGCCGAAGCGTCTCTTTTTCGAAAAGCAATATTTAGTCAAAGGCCAGACCCAGGTAGGCATCCTCCCGGCTGAACCACTTGTTCCGCAGGTTGGAATCATACCACTTGATCATGCCGAATGCCTGGGCGTAGCTGCCGGGGAGACCATCCCAGAAGGCGGGGGTCCGCAGATGATAGCCGGAGGCGTCAAAGTTTTTGCCGATGAGGTTGGCAGCCTTCTGCATATTCTTGGGGGAGATGATGAGCTCTTTCACCAGCAGGCGGCGGGTCTGGACGAATTCAATGGCGGCACAGCCCACTTCGCCGTCCACCTCGATCTTGTACAGGTCGCATTTGCTCATCTGGCTGGCGAACTTCTGCAGTTCGATGCGCTGGTCATCGTAGGTCAGGTGGAAGGTGCCCATCAGGAAGCTCTCACGGATGGTGTTATACTCGGCCGAGGAGACAGGGGTGATGGAGCAGCCCTCGGTGTCGTCGGTCAGGTTGGAGGTCAGCAGCTCGATCTTCCGGGTGCCGAAGCACTCGCTCATGCCCATGGCAGAGAAGAATCGATGGAGGGAGGGGGAGGCAGGCACCAGGACCATGGCTTTCATACCCTTTTCCTGCAGATACTGGTCCGCATAGCTCAGCAGCTGGCGGGCGTGGCCCTTGCCCTGGACGTAAGGATTGGTGGCCAGGGCGTAGATGTAGCCCACCGGGATCTCACTGCCGTCGGGGAGCTGCAGAGTGGACGGGAGCACGGCTGCCATGGAGTCGATCTCACCGTCGTTCTCTACCACTAAGACTTGTTCTGCCGTACAGAACTTCTCATAGAATGTGTTGATGTAGGCGCTGGGGTCGCCGAAGCACTTCTTCCAGAGGTCCTTCTGCTGAGGGATCTCGGCAGGGGTGGAGGGGCGAATGGTGATCATGGTGTAAAACCTCCTTATCAGAAATGGGCACTGCTCCCTTGGGGAGCGTCGACCCTCAAAGAATTGACGAGGGCAAGACCGTCGTTTCCACGGCGGAGATGTTCACCTGTAAATGGTCCGGACCGTAAGAGAGCTTTGCCTTGCGCAGGCCCTCGATGCCCATGTCCTCCTCCCGGTCCAGGTAGCGGAGGTCAGGGTATTTGTCCCGGAGATACCGGGCGAAGGAGCGGTTCACCGCAGGGAAGGCCCCCTGGATGTCCGCCCGTGCTTTTTCAAAGTGGACGTCAAAGATGGTGTCGTTGATGGGGGACCCCAGGGTAAAGCCCAGGATCTCGTCGCCGCAGCGGAGGACGATGCCCTCCATGCCCAGGGCCTCCCGGTGCTGGATGGCTCGTTCCAGGGCGGTCTGCTCGCTGCGAAGCTCCTCTTCCGAGGAGCGGGCCAAGGCCTCCTGCTGCCAGAGCCGGTTCATATCCAGGCAGGCCTGGGCGTCGGCGTCGGTGAAGGGGGTAAAGTCCCAGTCGGGGTAGTTGTCGTTGAGGCGGTTGATGTGGTTCCGCTTGGCCTGAAGCTTCTTGCCCGGCAGGTCAGCCAGTCGGTCAATGGCGTACTGGTAATCAAAGCTGTCCCGCATTTCGGTAAACTCGAAGCGGTGGGGCCAGCAGTCCTCCAGCCAGTTTTTGTGGTAGAGGGAGAGGCCGATGAAGCGCAGGGGCTGACCCTGGCTGCGGGCATCCTCCTCCAGGAAGTTCAGGGCGGGCAGGGGATTGCCCTTGCCGGTGGGCCACAGGTAGGCCAGGCCCAGGGCAGAGTGCTGGAAGCGGACCAGGACCCGGTCCAGGTCCCGGGCGATCTGGGTGCCGTAGGTGTCCTTCCAGCAGAAGAGGTTGGTGAAGTTATAGGCGCACAGGGGGATGCCCTCTCTGCGCAGAAGGGGCTCCACCCATTCCCGGTCTGCCAGGGTGGGTTCACGGAAGATTCTCATAGGTGTTGGGTCGTATCTCAAATGGTGATGGTGGGGATGTCGTACTGGTTGTTCCGGGCGATCTGGTCCAGGCGGATCTCTTCCGTCACGGAGGACAGGAGGTTGTAGGCCTCGCCCTGGTTCTTGGCACGGCCGGTGCGGCCAATGCGGTGGACATAGTATTCCCCTTCTTCGGGGATATCATAATTGATGACCGCATCCACATCGTCGATATCCAGACCGCGGGCGGCCACGTCGGTGGCCACCAAGACCCGGAGTTCTCCCTTGCGGAAGGTGGTCAGGACCTTTTCCCGGACCTTCTGGCCCAGGTCGCCGTGGATGCACTGGGCGGAAATGCCCTTCATCTTCAGAAGACCGGTGATCCGGTCGGTGGTGTTCTTGGTGTTGCAGAAGACGATGACCCGGTCCAGGTTCTTCTTTTCCAGAATGTCGGCCAGGAGATCCACCTTGCCGCCCATGTCGACTTTGATGCGGTACTGGCTGATTTTGGGCTTGTTCTCCTCCACAGGGCGGACCACGATCTCCACCGGGTCACGCTGATAGACCCAGGAGATGTCCATATCTTCACGGGAGATGGTGGCGGAGAAGAGCCCCAGATTCTTCCGGTTGGGGATCTGCTTGAGGATGTGGGTCACGTCCTTGATAAAGCCCATGTCCAGCATCCGGTCGGCCTCATCCAGCACCACGGTCTGGACATGCTGGAGGCGGACGGTCCGGCGCTTCATGTGGTCCATGAGGCGGCCGGGGGTGGCCACAATGATCTGGGGACGCTTCTTCAAGGTGGTGATCTGCCGGTCGATGGGCTGACCGCCGTAGAGGCAGGCAATGCGGATGCCGGGCAGGAAGGCGCACAGGGAGCGCAGCTCGTCCTGGATCTGAAGGGCCAGCTCACGGGTGGGGGCCAGGACCAGGCCGGTGATGTCGGTGCCTTCCGGGTCGGTGGCTTCGATCATGGGGATGCCGAAGGCGAAGGTCTTGCCGGAGCCCGTGGGGGCCTTGGCCATCACGTCCTTGCCTTCCTTAAAACAGGGGATAGCGCCGCCCTGGACGGGGGTGGCGTGGGTGAAGCCCTTCTGGTCCAGGGCCTTCATGATCCCCTCGGAGAGATTCATTTCGCTGTATCGGAGGTCCAGTTCGACCTCAATGCCGTTGATTTCCATAAAACATTCCTTAATTTCTCTTATATTTTAACTATTATCATAGCACAACTGTGAAAATGATGCAAGAGGGGAGGATTTTTTCTTCATTTCCTGGGATGGGTTTCCGGTATAAAAAATTTACAGGAAACGCAAAATCGCCGTGGCGTTTTCTTATATTATGTGGTATTATATTAGATACGATTTTTTAGGAGTCCTCTACTCCTTGGAAAGGAGTCCTTTTTCATGCGAAAAGCATTGATCCTGCCTGCCGTGGCGGTCTTTGGCGGCCTCATCGGTCTGGTGGTCCGCAGCCGCTTCCTGGTCCAGGCCTTCGAGCCGGGTACCGGCCTGCCTATCGGGGGCGTGCCCGTCACCTACGCCATGTGGGCGGTGGCTCTCATCACGGCGGCTGCCATCATCGTCCTGTCTCTGGGCAAGCACCGGACCTTCGAAAAGGCCTACACCAGCGCCTTTGGCCGGGGGAACATGATCCAGACCAGCTGCACCCTGGCTGCGGCCGGTCTCTTCCTAGCGGCGGGCTTTTTCAACATGGAGGCCTTTGTCAGCAGTCCCGTGAACACCTTCACCATGGCACGGGAAGTCTCTGTGGTCCGTCCCATCCTGGGTGTGGTCTGCCTGGGTGCCGCTGCCGGTATCTGGTTCGTGACCCAGGAGATGAAGTCCTTCCAGCAGGCCAAGAGCATCTGGACCCTGCTGCCCGGCTTTGCATCTTGCCTGTGGGTCATGGCAAACTACCAGAACTGGGCCCAGGACCCCACCATTGAGCGGTATCTGCTCTCTCTGGTGGCCATCCTGTTGTCCATGGTGGGCTGCTACTGTCTGCCCGGCTTCGCCTTTGGCAAGGGTCAGGTGACCCTCACCCTCATGGTCTGCCTGCTGGCGGGTGCCTTCGGCATCATGGTCCTGGGCGACGGCCTGCCCCTGATGGACACAGCCCTCATCCTGGCTATGGTGTTCTACCTGGTGTCCATGGCGTCCGTCCTGCTGGACAACGATGCCCGCCCCGAGCCCCCCAAGTTCGAGGCACCCCCCACCTGCGGCGGTTCCTGCCATGGCTGCACCGGCTGCGGGCCCATCCCTTCCGCAGAATCCGAAAACTAACCCAAGAAAAACAAAGCACGAGAGTGCATGGAGGTCATATACACATGGAAAGAGATCAGAAGAAGAAATTTTATATCACCACCCCCATCTACTACCCCTCTGACAAGCTCCACATCGGCCACACCTACTGCACCGTGGCCACCGACGCCATGGCCCGCTATAAGCGCCTGACCGGCCACGACGTTCTGTTCCTGACCGGCACCGACGAGCACGGCCAGAAGATCGAGGACAAGGCAAAGGAAGCCGGCACCACTCCCCAGGAGTTCGTGGACAACATCGTCAAGGGCGACCGGGGCATTCTGGACCTGTGGAACCTGATGAACATCTCCAACGACCGCTTCATCCGTACCACCGACGACTACCACGTGGCAGCCATCCAGAAGATCTTTAAGAAGATGTACGACAAGGGCGACATCTACAAGGGCAAGTATGTGGGCAAGTACTGCAAGCCCTGCGAATCCTTCTGGACCGAGTCCCAGCTGGTGGAGGGCAAGTGCCCCGACTGCGGCCGCGATGTCCAGGACGCAGAGGAGGAGGCATACTTCTTCAAGCTCTCCAACTATGCAGACCGTATCCAGGACC
>JAFZEB010000002.1 GCA_017560855.1 Ruminiclostridium sp. | reverse complement strand
GTTCGGAGCACAGGTTGTCCACGCTCATGACCAGGCCGCCCAGGGAGCTGCCGAAAGCGACCTGCTCACGGGCCTCCACGTTCTGACCGTCAGCGCAGGCGGTGGCCAGGTTGCGGCCCACGCACTCGATGGCCTTCAGGGCGATCATGTCACGCATCAGGTTGTTGGTCTTGTTGATGTAGGACTCGGTGGAGTGGAAGAGTGCGTCGAAGCCCTGGTAAGCGGTGAACTTGGGGGGCACAGACAGCATGAAGTTGGGGTCCACAACAGCCAGAACAGGGAAGGTGTTCTTGTTGCCGCCGGACATCTTCTCGTTGGTCTCCTCGTTGGTGATGATGGTCCATGCGTCCAGCTCGGTGCCGGTGCCTGCGGTGGTGGGGATGGCCACGATGGGCAGGGGCTTGTTCTTCATGCGCTGGCCGCCGCCGGTGCCGCCGTAGATGTAATCCCAATAGTTGCCCTCGTTGGGGATCATCATGGCGATGGCCTTGGCTGCGTCGATGGAGGAGCCGCCGCCCAGACCGATGACGAAGTCACAGCCGTTTTCGCGGCCGAAGGCTGCGCCGTCCATAACGTTGGCGATGACGGGGTTTGCCAGGATCTTGTCGAAGACAGCGTACTCCACGCCAGCCTGGGTCAGCTGATCCTGCACGGTGTCCAGGTAGCCGTTGGCACGGGTGGACTTACCGCTGGAAATGACGATCATAGCCTTCTTGCCGGGCAGCTTCTGCTTGTGCAGCTTCTGGATCACGCCCTGGCCGAAGACGAAATTGGTGGGGACATTGAAGGAAATGCTCATGTCTGTAGTCTCCTTTATAATCATAAACATGGGGGACCTGAGGACGGTCCGCCCTTTGGTCGCTTGGGGTCATTATAGCAGGAAAACGGTTGAAACGCAACGGATTCCCGCAAAATCCCACGCCAACATATAAACACCCGTGAAATCTTTAGGATTTCACGGGTGTTTTCTTAACATCAGCCGATGATGCCGCCGAATTCTTCAAAGTGGATATTGCCGCTGGAAGTATGGATCTCACAGAGGCCGCCGGAGACGGAATGGGGCACATTCACATCGCCGCTGTCCGAGTGGGCCTGGAATACCTTCTCGCTCTTCAACGTGCCGGAAATGTCACCGCTGGAGCTGCTCAGGTACAGGGCGGAGGCATCACAGTCCATAAGCCGGATGTCACCGCTGGCAGTGTCCATCCGCAGGGTCCCCCAGACCAGCACCCCAGCCCAGTCCATGCTGCCGCTGGAAGAATTGGCCGTCAGTTCCCCGCACTCCACATTGGTCAGGTCCAGGTCGCCGCTGCTGGAATCCAGAACCAGGTTCTCCCCTACGGTCACCGTGTTCAAGGTCATGGTCCCGCTGGCAGTGGCTGCCTGCATGGTCTCCGCCCGGACGTTCTCTGCCAGGATATCTCCGCTGGCTGTCTGGAGGGTCAGGGACCTCTCGGCTGCGCCCCGGAAGGTTACATCCCCGCTGGCAGAAACCACCAGCGCCACGTCAAACACAAAGTTGCTGGGGATGTTCAGATCTCCGCCGCCGGAGGTGATGATCAGATCCCCATACTGGGTCTCGGGCAGGTAAACCGCCATCTCCAGTTCGCCCCAGGCAGAGCCGGAACCGAACCAGATCATCTCATACCACTTTCGCCCGTCCTCCCCCTGGATGGTGAGGGTGTCCCCTTCCACCTCCGCAGTGTAAGTCACCTGCTTCAGCCGCTGATAGACGATCTTACAGGTGCCGTCCTCCGAGGGCAGGAAATAGATGTTGGAAAAGCTGTCGTTGATGGAAATACTCTGGAACTCCTCGGTGATGGTGACCGTCTCGGTGACCAGTTCCTGGGTATTCATATCTTCCAGAGTCAGATTTCCCAGCAAAACGGCACCCGTTCCCAAAACAGCACCCAGAAGGATCAGGATGCCCGCCGCCCAAAGGGCAATTTTCTTTCCTCGTCTCACGCCGCGGCCCCCTTTCTCACAAAGCTATTTTTCAAGGCCAGCAGGGCCTGTTTGGTCACCCAGACCAGGCCCTTGGTCACCTGATTAAAGCCAAAGAACAGCAGGATGGCCAGGCCGATACATACCAGACCGCCGCCCAGGAAGAGGATCCCATCGGCCATTCGTCCGGCCATGAGCATCTGGACCAGAGCAACACCTCCAGCCAAGCCGGTGACGGCCACCGCCAGATCGGCGGCGTACAGACTCAGGAGGACAGCCCAAACAGACAGGTACACCGACACCACCACAATGACAGCGGCAGCGACGAGAGGCACCCAAACGGGGGACCCCAGCACCAGCAGGACGATCTCCCAGACCCGGAGCTTCCGCTTGGGCCGGACCGCCTCCTTCACCAGCCGGGACAAGGGGGTTTCAGCCAGGATCTGGGCACAGATCTCCTTCACCGGACCCATGGCCGCCACGGCCTCCTCTTCGGACAGACCGTCCTCCATGCGGTCGTCGATCATCTCGCTGTAGTAGTCCAGCGACCGCTCGATATCCTCCATGGGCAGCCCGGACAAGCCGTCCATCAGCGCCCAAAGAAAGGCTTTCTTATTCATCCTCTGACACCTCCCTGGTAATGAACTGATAGATGGCCAGAATCTCCTGCCACTCTTCTTTGAATGCCTCGATCCGGGCCAGGCCCAAGGGCGTAATATGGTAATACTTCCGCAGGCGGCCGTTGTGCTCGGCCTTGCGGACAGTGAGCAGCTCTGCGCTCTCCAGTCTCCGCAGGATGGGGTACAGGGTGGACTCGGAAATCTCCACATAGGGCTTCATATCTTTGACGATCTGATACCCGTAGGAGTCTTCGGTTTTGATGGCGGCCAGGACGCACACGTCCAGCAGGCCACGCTTTAACTGAATATCCATCTCATACCTCCTTTCACATAATACTATGCCATACACAGTATAGTTTGTCAAGAGAAAAAGACCCGCCAAACCGGCAGGTCTTTCAGGGCGTCTTATTCAATAAACACGGCGCTGTACCAGTTCTGGTCGGGGTAGTCCCGGCTGGGAAGGGTCTCGATGGGCAGGCCGAACTGGCGGACGGTCTTAAACACGTCGATGCCCACGCTGTGGAAAGCCGGACGGGCCAGCTGCATGAAGCGGCAGTCCTCACAGCTGACGGCGGCGCACTCCTTGCACAGGCCACAGTCGGACAGGGACATGGCAAAGTAGTAGCCGTCGTGGTAGGCGGCACCCTCCACCGCCAGGGATATCTTCTGGGAGAGGTTCTTTTCCTTGGTGTGGATAATGATACCCCAGCGGTAACGGGAGAACATCTCCTTCATTTCAGCCATAGAGGGGTTGTGGGGCCGGGAGGGGCAGGTGTGGTTCTTGCCCCAGTCGGAACAGCCGTACATACACTTGAGCAGGGTGCGGCTGTCCCAGCAGATCTGAGAATCCTGGAAAAAGACAGCGTCGGTGGCCCCCATTTCCTGGGCCAGATCGATGTATTTTTGTGCGAGTTCAGAAGAGGTTCGGAGCATAGCTTAGTCCTCCAGTGTTTGGTGGTTCTGAATGTATAAAATGAAGTGTTCCCGTGATTGTCTCCACGCTGTGACCTTCATTGCGCAGCAGCTTCATGC
>JAFZEB010000154.1 GCA_017560855.1 Ruminiclostridium sp. | reverse complement strand
TTGGTGGAGATAAGCGGGATCGAACCGCTGACCTCTTGAATGCCATTCAAGCGCTCTCCCAGCTGAGCTATACCCCCATATGCAGTTGCGTTCTCTTCGGAACGAAATCTATCATAGCAGATGGAGGCTTGCTTGTCAAGGGATTTCGGAAAAATATTTGAAAAAGAGGGGTCAGCGGCTCATGGAGTCAAAGGCGTTTTCCATGTCCCGGACGGTTCGGTTCACGAACCGGCGGATCTTCCGCTCGTTGGCCTTGGCCCGCATGCCGATGCAGGTGCCGGCGGCGATCCCCATGGCCATGCCGGTCCAGAAATTACAGCAGCACATGGCAGGTCCTCCTTTCGGTGAAATTGTCTTAGAGAGACGGGTTTAGTTTGTCCCTCTTTTCAAGAAAATTCGTTGCTAAAAAATGTGAGTCATTATATAATAATCTATTATATTTCGTTTTGGAGGTCCTTATGACCAAGATCTATCTCATCCGGCATGCCGAGGCCGAGGGCAACCTTTACCGCCGCATGCACGGTCACTATAACAGTCTCATCACCGACAACGGCTACCGCCAGATCCAGGCCCTGGCAGAGCGGTTCAAAGATATCCACATTGATGCGGTCTATTCCAGCGACCTGTTCCGCACCATGACCACCGCCCGGGCCATCTGCGACACCAAAAACCTGCCCCTCACCACCCGCCCCGACCTGCGGGAGATCCACATGGGCGATTGGGAGGACCGGACCTTTGCGGCCATCTCCATGGTGGAGCCCGAGATGATGGGCTACTTCGCCCAGTCCTCTCCCCTCTACCGTGCCCCCAACGGGGAGAGCTTCCAGGAGGTCCGGGACCGTGGCTCCGCCGCCATTCTGGACATTGCCGCCCAGCACGAGGGCCAGACCGTGGCCATCTTCGCCCACGGCACCCTCATCCGCAACAGCCTGGCGGCCTTCCAGGGCATCGGCCCCGAGGGCATGCACAAGATGAAACACAGCGATAACACCGCTGTGGCTTACTTAGAGGTGGAGAAGGGCAAGGTGGAGGTCGTCTTTGCCGATGACAACTCCCACCTGTCCGAGGAGATCTCCACCCTGGCCCAGCAGCACTGGTGGAAGGGGGACAGCAAGAAGGTGGACGTGAACCTGTGGTTCCGTCCTGCCGACCTGAATGATCCTGCCGACCGGGACTTCTATCTGGCCAGCCGGCAGGAGGCCTGGGAGAACCTTTACGGCCAGCTGGACCACTACGACGGCCCCGGCTTCCTGGCTGAGGCAGAGGGGGTCTGGAAGAAGTATCCCCAGAGCATCCAGATCGGCATGAAGGGCAAGCGTCCGGCCGGTCTGGTCCAGGTGGACCCCGACCGCCCCGGCGGGTTCATCTCCTTCCTGTACCTCACCCCCAAGGACCGGGGGAACAACGTGGGGGTCCAGCTTCTGGGCAAGGCCATCAGCATCCTGCGGCCCCTGGGCCGGGAGGTCCTGCGGCTGACCTGCTCCGAAAAGAACCAGGCCGCCCTGGCCTTCTATAAAAAGTACGGCTTCCAGGTGGTGGGCACCACCCCCGGGGTCTACAACGACCTGTACGAGATGGAAAAATACATCGGCTATGAAAGACGAGGAGATCTGTTTTGAAGACCTTCAAAGAATTCCTGCCCATTTCTAAAGAGGATATGCTGGCCCGGGACTGGCACTACTATGACTTCCTGCTGATCACCGGCGACGCCTACGTGGACCACCCCTCCTTTGGCACGGCCATCATCAGCCGTGTCCTGGAGGATGAGGGCTACCGGGTGTGCATCCTGGCCCAGCCCGACTGGAAGAAGAACGAGTCCTTCACCGTCTTCGGCAAGCCCCGATACGGGGTCCTCATCAACGGCGGCAACATCGACTCCATGGTGGCCCATTACACCGCCGCCCGGAAGCGCCGCCACGAAGATGCCTACTCCCCCGGCAACCGGGCGGGGTATCGCCCCGACCGGGCCACCATCGTCTACGCCAATAAGATCAGAGAAGTTTATGGGGACATCCCCATCGTCATCGGCGGTCTGGAGGCCTCCCTCCGCCGCTTCGCCCACTACGACTACTGGGAGGACAAGGTCCGCCGCTCCATCCTCTTCGATGCCCAGGCCAACATCCTGGTCTACGGCATGGGCGAGCGGGCCATGACGGAGATCGCTGCCCTGCTGGCCAAGGGGACGCCTGTTCGGGAGATCACCCAGGTGAAGGGCACCTGCTATGCCTCCCACACCCCGGATACCTGCGGGTATCCCGCCATCCGGGTGGCCTCCTATGAGGAGGTGGCCCGGGACAAGAAGGCCTACGCCGCCGCCAACCTGGTGGAGTACGATGAGCACGACCCCGTCCGGGGCAAGGCGGTCATCCAGCCCCACGGCAGTGAGTACCTCATCTACAATCCCCCCGCCATGCCCCTGACCACGGCAGAGCTGGACCATGTGGCGGAACTGCCCTACATGCGGGAACCCCATCCGGTCTATGACAGCATGGGGGGCGTGCCCTCCATCGAGGAGGTCCGGTTCTCGGTCATCCACAACCGGGGCTGCTTCGGCGCCTGCAAGTTCTGCTCCCTAGCCTTCCACCAGGGGCGGATGGTCACCTCCCGCAGCCATGAGAGCATCATCCGGGAGGTCACCGAGCTGACCAAGCATCCCGGCTTCAAGGGCTATATCCACGATGTGGGCGGTCCCACCGCCAACTTCCGGCGGCCCTCCTGCCAGAAGCAGCTGAAGCACGGTCTGTGCAAGAAGCGGGACTGTCTGGCCCCCGAACCCTGTCCCAATCTGGATGCCGACCACGCCGACTACCTGAAGCTCCTGCGGAAGTTAAGGGAGATCCCCGGCATCAAGAAGATCTTCATCCGCTCCGGCATCCGGTTCGACTACCTGCTGGAGGACAAGAACGGGGAGTTCTTTGCCGATCTGGTGAAGCATCACATCAGCGGCCAGCTGAAGGTGGCCCCCGAGCACTGCGTGGGCCATGTGCTGGACCACATGGGCAAGCCCCACATCGGGGCCTATGAGAAGTTCAAGCAGAAGTACGAGCGGCTGAACCAGAAGTACGGCAAGAACCAGTTCCTGGTGCCCTACCTCATGTCCTCCCACCCGGGCTGCACCCTGAACGACGCCATCTCCCTGGCCTCCTGGCTGAACAAGACCGGCCGTCAGCCCGAGCA